>DASWYH010000620.1:0-20290 GCA_036405095.1 Gemmata sp.
CAGCACGACGACCGTTACGCGCGCACGGCCGAGTGGATGACCGTCCTCAACGGCGTCTGGAAGCAGGACCACTTCAGCTTCGAGGGCAAGTACTACCGCGTTCAGGACAACGTCCTTCAGCCGAAGCCGTTATCGAAGCCGCGCCCGGTGATCTACGCCGGCGGCGAATCCGAGGCCGCGAAGAACCTGATCGCGCGCACGTGCGATGCCTACGTGATGCACGGCGACCCGCCCGAGAAGATCGGGGAGCGCATCAGCGACATGCGCCGCCGGCGCGAGGGCTTCGGGCTGCCGCCGATGGTTTACGGTGTGGCGGGGTACAGCATCGTGCGGAACACCGACACCGAAACGAAAGCCGAGGTGGCCCGCATCACCGACGTGAAGCAATCCGCTGCGGGGTACGACAACTATCAGCAGTGGCTCGCCGGGACGCAACTGGAACAGCGCGTTTCGCTCGAAGACTACTCCGTCTCGAACCGCGGGCTGCGGAGCGGGCTGGTGGGCACCCCGCAACAGGTGCTCGACCGCGTGAAGGCGTTCGAGGCCGTTGGGGTAAACCTGCTGCTGTTACAATGCAGTCCGCAGATGGAGGAGATGGAGCGCTTCGCCGAAGAGGTGATTCAGCCGAGCCGCTGAGGGCGAGCGATGACGGAAGAAGAGTGGCAAACTTGTAACGATCCGCATTACGCACTGGAGTTCCTCTGTGGCGAAGGGGGGCCTTCTGACCGTAAACTGCGTCTCTTCGCTTGTGCGTGTTGCGAGCGCGTTGCGAACCTTGCCGATCCAGGCCTGTTGCCTTTGCTTCAATTAGCTCAGCGGTGCGCCGATTCTTTAGCGTCGGTGGTCGATCTGGCGTTGTGTCGCGCCACCGCGCGGGAGCGGTTTGAGCCGTGGGGCGACAGCGACCCGCATTACCGGGCAGGTGAGGCGGTTGCTGAAGCGATCATCCTGGCGGCTGATACGGACGGCGTCAGCTCTCATGAGGGTGTGTACGCCCACTACACGGTAGGGGCATCGGGTATGGCCGCAGTCGCGATGGAACACACGCAGCGCGACGATGGAGCGTTGTTCGCTGAGTTCGATTGTCAATCGGTGTTCCTGCGCGACATCTTCGGCAACCCGTTCCGCCCAGTTGCGTTCGACTCGGTGTGGGGCACCTCTGACGTGACGGCGCTCGCGACCGGCATCTACGGCGAACGCGCCTTCGACCGCCTTCCCATCCTCGCCGATGCGCTCCAGGACGCGGGTTGCGATTCCGCCGACCTCCTGAACCACCTGCGCGATCCGAACGCGGCCCACGTGCGCGGGTGCTCGGCGCTCGACCGCGTTCTCGGCAAGGAGTGATGCCCCGATGACCGAAGCCGAGTGGCTCGCGGCCGATGAACCGGAGCGGATGTTCGTGTTCCTCGGCGACCGCGTCAGCCTCCGCAAGTGGCGCCTGTTCGCGTGTGCGTGCTGTCGCCGGCACTGGCACTGGGTCGAAGACACGCCCGCCGCAACCGCCGTTGAGGTCGCGGAGCGGTTCGCCGACGGGCGCGCGGCCGAAAAGAAGCTCCGCGCCGCACAGGAGCAGGCGCAGGTCACCGCGACCCAGTTCTACGCCGATTACCGGCAGACCCTCGGTGTCGAACCGCATACGGCGCACCTGCACGCCAGCGCCTGTGCGGTTGCCGCGCTCCCCCCCTCCGGGTGGCGCGGCACCCCCCACGCGGCGCTCCGGGCGGCCCACTACGCCGCCCAAACCTATGCCTGCGAAGCGAACAACTCGCTCCGGAGCGAGAGCGCGGCCTGGCTCCGCGACCGCGCGGCCGAAACCGCGATGCAGGCGAGCGTTTTGCGCGACATCGTGGGGAACCCGTTCCGGCCCGCCCGCTTCAACCCCGCGTGGCAGACCGCGGACGTGCGGTTCCTTGCGGAAGGCATTTACGCGGAGCGGGCCTTCGATCGGCTCCCCATTCTCGCGGACGCGCTCCAGGACGCGGGGTGCGATTCCGAAGACCTCTTGACCCACTTCCGCGACCCGGCGCTGCTCCCGTGGGACCATCCCGACGGGGCGCGCGGTCCGGCACCGGTTTCGCACGCCCTCGGGTGCTGGGCGCTCGACCGGGTGCTGGGCTTCTCGTAACGGAAAGCGGCATGGCACCGGTTGCGCGGCCGGGGTAGAATCGTCACTTAGGGTTACACGTTCGCCATCTGCGTTGAGGGCGCCATGAAAACGGCACGGATTTGGACGGCACTGGTGGCCATCGTTGCGGTCGCCGCACTTGCGCACGGTCGCGTGAGCGGGGCCGATGACAACAAGGAGCTGCGCGAGGAACTGCTCAAGCTGAACTCCGTCACCGGTGAGGACGCGCAGAAAACCAAGCTCCGCGCGCTTGCAAAGGATAAGGACAAGGCGAAGAAACTCGTCGCCGAAGCCGGGAAGATGTTCAAGGAGGCGAAGGGCAAAGAGAACCCGTTCAACTTCAACGGCGGGCTCATGGTCGCCCGGCTCGCGCACTTCAACAAGCAGTACGACATCGCCGAGCCGTTCTACGAGTCGCTCATCGAGACCGCGACCAAGCTCAAGAGCGGCAGCAAGATGGTGGAGGCGTACGAGGGCCTCATCGACCTGTACTGGGAGATGAAGAAGTACGCGATGGTGTCCGAGACGTGCCAGAAGTTCGTGGACGACATGGGGCCGGCGGAGTATGAGCAGGCGAAGCCGTTCATCCTCGAACGGTTCGTGCAGTCGACCGCGAAGGAGGGCAAGTTCGACGAGGCGCTGAAGCTCACCGATCTGCTGATCGAGTCGAGCGCGGATGCCGAGTGGTACTTCCTCCAGACCAAGGGGTGGGTGCTCCGCGAACAGGGCAAGCTCCCGGCCGCGATCGACGCCTACAACTCGGCGCTCGACAAGATCGACACGAGCAAGGGGCTGAAGGCCGACGCGAAGGACAAGATGAAGGACCGCGTCCGGTACATCCTCACCGGGCTGTACGTCGACAACAAGGACGTGGAGAAGGCCGCCAAGCACCTGCAAACGCTCATCAAGCGGAACCCGGACAGCGCCACGTTCAAGAACGACCTGGGGTTCATCTGGGCCGACGCCGGCATGAACCTCGAAGAGTCCGAGAAACTCATCAAGGATGCCATCGACCTCGACAAGAAGGCCCAGGAGAAGGCCAAGAAAGAGGGCACCATTGATGAGGTGAAGCCGAACGCCGCGTACCTCGACAGCCTCGGCTGGGTGCTGTTCAAGCAGAAGAAGTACAAAGAGGCCCTTGAGCCGCTGAAGCAAGCCGCGGCGGACGACGAGGAGGGCAGTCACCTGGAAATCTGGGACCACCTCGCGGACTGTTACCTGGCGCTGGGCGACAAAAAGGAAGCGATTGCGGCGTGGGAGAAGGCCCTGAAGTTCGAAGACCTGTCCAAGCGGGACGGCGAGCGCCGCCGGAAGGTGAGCGAGAAGCTCCGGAAGGCCCACGAGTAGTTGACCCCGGTGAGCCGGTTGACGGACCGGGCGTGAGCGACGGCACACGCCGGCTCGTCAACCGCGGGACCGGGTTACGAGTTCGGTCGGTGTCGCACCATCGGGGCCGAACGACACTCGTCCCGGGCGCTGTTCAGCGGATAACCTCCATGCTCTCAGGCTGGATACGGACCACCGTCGGCGGGAAATCGGTCGATCTGTTCGACGACTCTCCCAACGCGCTCCCGCAAGCCGTTCTCTACCTCCACTCGCTTCACGAAGAAACGCCCGCCACGAGTTCCGTCTTCACCCGCGCGCTGGCCGGGCACCGGTTGCGGTGCGTCGCCCCACACGGCGGCTGGAGCTGGTGGGCCGATCGCGTCTGTTCCGAGTTCGATGCGGACCGGACCCCAGAACGCTATCTGCTCGATGTGTTGGTGCCCTGGATGGCATCGACGTGGGGGCTCGGGCCGCGCGCTGTTGCGCTCGTGGGCGTTGAGATGGGCGGACAGGGGGCGCTGCGGCTCGCCCTCAAGCACCCGGAGCAGTTCCCGGTCGCGGCCGGCATTTCCGGCGCACTCGATTGTCAGGACTGGTACGGTTCCGGCACGCCACTGGATGAGATGTACGGGAGCCGCGAGCGGTGCCGACTCGATACGGCGGTGCTGCACATCGACGGGCACAACTGGCCCCGGCACCTCTGGTTCTGTTGCGCGCCCGACGATGCGGCTTGCTACCGCGGTAACGACCGGCTCCACGAAAAGCTGACCGCGATGGGGGTGCCCCACACCGCGGACCTCGACACGCCGGCGGCACCGGGCAAGTCGTACTCCGAACAGATGGCGCCCGCGGCGCTCGCGTTCGTCGCCGAAGCACTGGCGCGAGAGGCGAAACGATTGGCGTAGTTGCGTTCACGTGATCCGAGAGCCTGTTTAGGTCGCCGACGCGCTGGGTGTCCTGGGCGGAGCTCATCTCCGCGCGGCCCCGCGCCCGAGAGCAGGCGGCTCCCGTCGCCGCCCGATACCCTGGCCCGCTACAATTGGCGCCGAGCGCTGCTATCGCCCGATCGTCCCCCATCACGGGTTCAGTCATGCCCCTCGTCGTCTGCCCCGGTTGCTCGGCCAAACTGAACGCGCCGGAAAACGCTGCCGGCAAGAAGGTCCGGTGCCCCAAGTGCCAGACGGTGGTGCCCGTCCCGGCGCCGGTCGCCGAACTCGAAGTACCCGAGTTGGAGCCATTGCCGATCGAACCCGACCCGCCCGAGCCCATGCGGCCGGCAAAGGCTCCGCCCCAACCGGTCCGGAACGCGGACGACGAGGACGGTGACGACCGTCCCCGCAAGCGCCGGCGCGAGGAGAGGGACGACGACCGCCCCGGCAAGCGCCGGCCCGACGACGAAACCGAGGACGATGACCGCCCTCGGAAGGGCGGCAAGAGCGCCCAGAAAAGCGAACCCGGCCGAAATACGGACGCCCGGCCCCGCGCGCGTCGGCGCACCGACGAGGACGATGAGGGCGACGACCGCCCCCGCAAGAAGGGCACGCCGGCGCAGAAAGGCGGGGCCGTTCTGGTGGTGCTGCTGTGCGGCGGGCTCGCGGCGGCCGTGCTGGCCGGCGGGCTCGCGGTGTACTGGTTCGGGTTCCGCGAAAGGGCGGACGGCGAACCCGTTGTGCAGAACGGATCGGGTGAAACGCCGGGACCGGTGGGACCGGCGGAGCCAGGTGGCGCCGGCAACGTTCGGTCTGATCCGCCCGCGGGCTGGAAGGAATTCACTTCCGAGCGGGACGAGTTCAAGGCGTACTTCGCTGGCGACCCGGAGACGGGGGCCACGGTCAAATCGAGCCGTCCCGTCGCCGGGGGGCAGGTGTTCTACCGGGCGTATTCGTACCGGTCCCACCCGAGTTGGGCAGACCTGGCTCTCACCGTGCGCGTGTTCGAGTTCCCCAAAAACAGCACCCCACAACAGCAGCAGGCGTTCGCGGACCAGGTCTGCACACCCTCTCAGGCCGAAACGGGAGAAACCGTAAGTAGTCGGGGTGCAACAACGCTCGCCGGGGTCGAAGGGAAAGAAGCCGTTGGGGAGGCCAAGGTGGGCAAGCCCGGTGCCGGGACCACAGCAGACGGCCGACCGATGCCGTCGAAGCTCGTGTCCGTCAACCGGTGGATCGTGGCCAACAACAAGTGCTACCACCTCAAGATTCAGGGCCACAACGCCCCACCGAAAGACGCCGGCGCGTTCTTCGATAACTTCGCGCTCACCAACGCCCCCGCACCCAAGCCCAAGGGCGGCGACAACACGCCCGCACCCACGGGGCCGAAGCCGGCCGCCCCGGCCGGGTGGGTCGCGTACAAACCCGCCGGGGTCGGGTTCCAGACGGTGGTGCCGATCGAGCCCAAGGTCTCCGACGCGACAACCAAGCTGCCGTCCAAGTTCGGGCAGCCGATGCTCCAGTCGGTGACCCTTCACCGCTCCACCGACGCCGCCGGGGTTGTATACGAGGCGCGGGTGGTGCAGTTCTCCTCGGTGGTGAAGAGCGGTGCCGATCAGATCAATGCGATACACGATGTCGCTTATGCACCGGTGTTCGAGAAGTTCGTGCGGGGCGGGGGTGGGTCCCGGTCCCTCACCTGGGCGGGCAAGCCGGCGAACGAGTGGACCTTCGCATCCGGACAGGGGGTGGCCCGCGAGACGCACACGGCGACCGGCGGTATCATGGCCGCGGTCTACGCCCCAAAGGGGGCGCAGCCCGACCCGGAGAAGGTAAGGGCCTTCCTGGACAGCTTCGAGTTCGCCAACTGAGCGCCGGCGCGCGCTTCAATTGGTGGTCAGGGGCCTGATCGCCGCAACGGGCTGAGGGTTGACGGAATCGGTCGGTGCGGGATCGGGCTGATGCCCGCACCCCTGCCAGGCGGCACGACCCCTGGCCGAACGACAGGAGCGGCCGGTAACGCTTCCGAACCCAGCAGGTGCCGAGCCCCGACTGGAACTCACCGGCCCCGCCACCGTCACCCTTTGCGCCCCGGACCCCCCGCGTCGAGCACCTGGCGCAGCTTCCTGAGCAGCACCGATGGCGTGTATGGTTTCTGAAGGAAGGCGACCTCTTCGTGCAAGATGCCGTGCCGCACCACGGCGTCGTCGGTGTAACCGCTCAGGTACAACACCTTCAGATCCGGGAGCCGGAGGCCCAGTACGTCTGCCAGTTGTCGCCCGTCCATCTCCGGCATCACCACGTCCGTCACCAGAATGTCGATCCCGCCCGTGTGCCGGTCCACGACCCGGAGCGCTTCCCGCCCGTTAGCCGCTGACAGCACCGTGTACCCTGCGTCCGCAGGGCGAGAAGGGCCAGTTCGCGCACGCCGTCCTCGTCCTCGACCAGCAGTACCGTCTCGCTCCCCCGGCCCAACCGCGGCGGGGCCAGCGGGTCCGCCTCGGCGGGCTTCTCCACCGCCGGTAAGTAAATCTTGAACGTCGTCCCCAGGCCCACTTCCGAGTAGGCCCCGATGTTCCCGTGCAACTGTTTGATGATCCCGTGGACCACGGACAACCCCAGCCCGGTCCCCCGGCCGACCCCCTTGGTGGTGTAGAACGGTTCGAAGATGCGGGCCGTGACCTCCGGGGGCATACCCGCTCCCGTGTCCGAAACGGTCAACAGGGTGTACCGCCCGGCGGGGACCTCGACGTGCGTGTTGCTGTACGCTTCGTCCACCTCGACGGTGTTCGTCTCGATAGTCAATTTGCCCCCTTTGGCATGGCGTCACGGGCGTTGACGGCCAGGTTCATCAGCACCTGACCGAAGAGGCCGGGGCCGGCCTCGACCCGCCCGACCCGGGGGGCCAGGAGCACCGTCAGGAGGACGTCCTCGCCGATGACCCGGCGCAACAGCTTCTCCGTGCTCGTCACCACCTCGTTCAGGTCCAGCACCTTCGTCTCCTGCACCGCCTTCCGGCTGAATTGTAGGAGCTGCCGGGTCAGCCCCGCGGCCCGCTCGCCCGCCTCGCTGATTGCCTTGATCGATTACCGCTCCGGCCTGTTCGGGGGCAGCGCCAGGAGCAAGATTTCGCTGTACCCGGAGATGACGGTGAGCAGGTTGTTGAAGTCGTGCGCCACCCCGCCCGCCAACTGGCCGACCGCCTCCATCTTCTGCGCCTGCCGCACCTGGTCCTCCAGGTGGTGGCGCTCGGTGACGTCGGCCAACACGCCGACGAAGTGCAGCAGGCGCCCGTTGTCGTCCCGCACCGGGCTGACGAACAGGGCGTTCCAGAACGGCACCACGTACTTACGGCAGTTCAAGAGTTCGACGGCGCAGTCCCGGCCGTCCCGAACGCACGCCCGCAGCTTCTCGACCCGCGCCGGGTCGGTCTTTGGCCCCTGAAGGAAGCGGCAGTTTTTGCCCATGATCTCTTCGGCCCCGTAGCCGGTGATGCGCTCGAACCCGGGGCTGGCGTAGACGATGGGGTTGTCGGGCAGGTTCGGGTCGGTGATGAGGATGCCCTGGGACACGGCCTTCATTGCCCGGTCCCGGAGTTGCAGAGCGTCCAGGGACTTCCGCAGCTCGGGTTCGTTCCGCTTCCGCTCGGTCAGGTCCCGAACGAGTTTCACGAACCCCCGGAGTACCCCGGCGTCGTCCCGGACCGCGGTCACGGTGCCGTTGGCCCAGACCCGGGAGCCGTCCTTGCGGACCCGCCAGCCCTCCTCGGAGAACGAACCGTACGCGGCCGCCTCGCCCAGTTCCCGCATGGGGAGCCCTGCCGCCACGTGCTCGGGGGTGAAGAAGCGGCTGCGGTGCTGGCCGATGATCTCGTCCGGGGCGTAGCCACACATGTGTTCGGCCCCCGTGTTCCAACCCGTCACCCGGCCCGCCGGGTCGAGGGTGAAAATGGCGTGGTCCTGCACCCTCTCGATCATGAGCCGGAACCGCTACTCGTGGACCAGAAGCGCCTCGTGCGCCCGGACCAGTTCCGCCGTCCGCTCCTCGGCCCGCCGCGCCAGTTCGTCGCGCCCGGCCCGGAGCTCGTCCTCGACCCACTTCTGCTCGGTCTGGTCACGGGTGATCTGACCGAAGCCCGTCAGCGCCCCCGATCCGTCCCGGAGCGCCGTGAGAACCACGTTGGCCCACAGCACCGAGCCGTCCTTCCGCACCCGCCACCCTCGCCCCCCACCCGCCCTTCGGCCCTGGCCACCTCGAGTTCCCGGTCGGACCTCCCCCGGTGCCGGTCCGCGGCAGCGTAGAGGATCGAGAAGTGCCGGCCGATGACCTCCTCGGCCCGGTGGCCCTGGACCCGCTCGGCCCCGACGTTCCGTTCAGAGCGGGGGCTGGTGGTCCCGACTCGTGGCCCCTCGCCGATCGAGCTACTCACGAGCGCTTTTGTGCTGTTTCTGTGAACCCGTCTCAAGCGGCTCTCGGTTCGCGCGCCAATTTTCCCTTGCGGACTTGCCGGTTCTTGGGAACCGGCTACATTCAATGTTTCCAGGAAGTTTGCAGTTTTCCGGGATTTGGGTGCGTTATGAAGGTTCGAGCGAGCGTGCGGCGGATCTGCGATAAGTGCAAACTTATCAAGCGCAAGGGCGTCGTGCGCGTTATCTGCGAAGATCCCCGGCACAAACAACGGCAGGGCTGAGCGAGATCGCAGTGGGTGGCGGACAGTGGCAGAGATGAAGGCCGCGGGCCTTCGGCCTTTGTTCCGGACCTCTCGTTGCTCACGGCCCACTCTTAACTACAGAAGACTATGCCCCGTATTCAAGGCGTTGACATTCCGCCGGACAAGCCGACCCACATCTCCCTGCGGTACATCCGCGGGATCGGGCCGACCACCGCGCTGGAAGTGTGCGAGAAGCTCAAGCTCGACCCGCAGCGCCGGGCCAAGGAGCTGAACGACAAGGAGATCGCCGAGATCGCGGTGCTCCTCGATAAGGAGTACCTCGTTGAAGGGCCGCTTCGCCGGGTCGAAGGGTCCAACATCGCGCGACTGAAGGAAATCAAGTGCTACCGCGGCGAGCGGCACCGCAAGAACCTGCCGGTGCGCGGGCAGCGGTCGAAGACCAACGCCCGGACCCGCAAGGGTATCCGGAAGACGGTTGCCGGTAAGAAGGGCGTCAAGGACGCTCGTTAAGCTCGGTGGGCAGTGGGCAATGGGCCGAGGGCGATCCGGCGGGAGCCGTTCGCCGTTTGTCCGTTGTTGGAAGTGCTGCCCCTTTGTTTTTCTGGACCGCACACTCACCACCGCACACTGCCCCCAACGAACATGGCAAAGTCCAAGAAGAAGAAGACGCGGCGTAACGTGAGCCGCGGCATCGCGCACGTGCAGAGCACGTTCAATAACACGATCGTCACCATCACCGACACGAACGGCGATACCCTGTGCCACTCGTCGGGCGGGGCGGTCGGTTTCAAGGGCAGCCGCAAGAGCACACCGTTCGCGGCCCAGCGGGCCGCCGAAGAGTGCGCTTCGAAGGCGTCGAAGTTCGGCGTCAAAGAAGTGGAGGTGCGGGTCAAGGGGCCGGGCGCCGGGCGCGAGTCCGCCGTCACCGCGCTCCAGGCCTCGGGCCTTAACGTCAAGGCGATCGAAGACGTGACCCCGCTCCCGCACAACGGCTGCCGGCCGCCCAAGAAGCGCCGCGTGTAATTTCCGTGGTCGTCTGTCCGTGGTCATTGGTCCTTCGCCCGAGCGAGGGGTCACTGGCCACGTCTATTGTTGCCGGTTCGTAACGCGACTCTGGGGTTCGCCACGACCGAACAAAGGACGAAGGGCAAATGGCTCGTGACCGTCGCCTGCCGGCGACAACTTGACCCCTGGTCCGAGTTCCCGCACTCCTTATGGCACGTAACACCGATCCCGTCTGCAAGATGTGCAGGCGGGACCAGATGAAGCTGTTCCTCAAAGGTGACCGGTGCTTCAGCCAGAAGTGCCCCATCGACCGCGAGAAGCCGCCGCCCGGTATGCACGGGTTGCGCCGGAGCAAGACCTCGGAATACGGCATCCGCCTCCGCGAGAAGCAGAAGCTCAAGCGGTTCTATGGGGTGCTCGAAGCCCAGTTCCGCCGGTACTACACGCTCGCGACGCGGGCCGTCGGTAACACCGGTGAGCAGTTGCTCTCGATTCTGGAGCGCCGACTCGATAACGTCGTTCACCGGCTCGGGTTCGCGGTCAACCGCAACACCGCGCGCCAGATGGTTGCTCACGGGCACATCCTGGTGAACGGGGTCAAGTGCGACATCCCGAGCATGCTGGTGAAGCCGGGCGACCTCATCAAGGTGAAGGCCCGCGACGCCAGCCTCAAGATGGCCCGCGACACGCTCGCGAAGGGCGCGATCCGGATTCCGGACTTCCTCGAGCTCACCGGCACCCAGGACTCGCCCGAAGGGCGCATGACCCGCACCCCCGGGCGTCAGGACGTGGACGAACGGATCACCGACATCCGCGAGCAGCTCATCATCGAAATCGCGACCCGCTAAGCGTGTCGCTCGTAACCTGCGGCCGGTTGTCAGCCGGGAGCTGATAACCGGCCGCGTTCCGAATGGCGGCCCGCGCGACCGGCCGCCGTGGTTCGTTCGTGTCGCCCACCCGGCGACAAAGACGGACCACTGACAACTTCAAATCAGCCGTCTGGTTCGTTCCCCCTTCGGTCGCGAGGGCGGGGCGGAAAGCCGACGGCCGGGAGGACCGTTCATGCGCGTTCGTTGGCGTGGGTTGGAGCTGCCGAGCCGGGTTCAGGCCGATCGGTCCAACCTCTCGGACACTTACGGGAAGTTCTACGCCGAGCCCTTTGAGAAGGGCTTCGGGATGACCATCGGGAACAGCATCCGCCGCATCTTGCTGTCCTCGCTGGAAGGCAGCGCGATCACCCGGGTGAAGATCCAGGGCGTGCAGCACGAGATCTCGACCATCACCGGCGTCGTCGAGGATGTCACCGACATCATCCTCAACGTGAAGAGCCTCGTGGTCAAGAACCTCTCGGACCAGCCCAAGACCATTCGCATCCAGAAGCACGAAGCGGGTTCGGTCCGCGGCGTGGACGTGCAGCACGACGAGTCGATCCAGATCATCAACCCCGAGCACCACATCGCGACCTTGACCAGCGACGTGCCGTTCGTGATGGAGATGACGGTCGAGAACGGCCGCGGGTATCGGACGGCCGAGGACAACGCGGGCAAGGACCGCGAGGTCGGCGTGATCCCGGTCGATTCGAGCTTCTCGCCGGTCGTGCGCGTGAAGTACGACATCGAAGAGACCCGCGTCGGCCAGAAGACGAACTACGACCGGCTCGTGATGGAGATCTGGACCAACGGCACGCTCGCCCCGCAAATGGCGATCGTGGAAGCGGCCAAGATCCTCCGCAAGCACCTGAACCCGTTCGTGCAGTACACCGAGCCCGGCCCGGAGCTGCAACTGGACGAGCCGATCGAGATCGGGCCGAACGCATCGGTCGCGGACGCGCAGAACGCCGAACTCGAGCGCAAGCTCAACATGAGCCTCGCGGAACTCGATCTGTCGGTGCGGGCGACGAACTGCCTCGAAACGGAAGGCATCCAGACCGTCCGCGAACTGGTGAGCCGGTCCTCGGAGGAGCTGCTCGAGGTGCGCAACTTCGGCGAAACAACGCTCCGCGAGGTGAAAGCGAAGCTCGAAGAGCGGGGCCTGGCACTCGGGATGCGGATCCCGCCGCGCCGCTCGTGATAGTGTGAGCAACGGGCCGCAGTCGCGGGCGCTTGAGCCCCGGCGGAGGCCCGATCGTATCCCCCGCTTCCCTTGGCACGGAGCGGGGTTCTTACTTTGCTCGCATCCCATTAACCACCACCCATAAGGGGAAGTCATGCGCCACGGTAAACGCGGTCGTCACCTGAACCGCAACGCTTCGCACCGCCGGAGCCTGTTCCGCAACCTGACCCGCGCACTCATCACGCACGAGAAGATCGTCACCACGCTGCCGAAGGCCAAGGAGCTGCGGCCGTTCATCGAGAAGATCATCACGCTCGCGAAGAAGGCGAACGCGGTGGTGTCGGGTGCCGCGGGGAAGGGCGAGGCCGATGAGAAGGCGGCCCGCGTGAAGGCGCTGCACTTCCGCCGGCAGGCGATGGCCCTGCTCGGGCCGACGCACGGTACGGAGATCTGGAACAAGAAGGACGAGAGCACCGGCGACACGGTGCTGAAGAAGCTGTTCCGCGAGATCGGGCCGCGGTTCGCCGACCGCTCGGGCGGGTACACCCGGATCCTCAAACAGCACTACCGCCGGCTCGGCGACGGCGGCGCGACGGCGGTGATTGAGCTGCTGAAGGCGGGCGAAACGAAGGTCCAAAAGAAGGGGCCGGCACCGGTCGCACCCGCACCCGCACCGGTGGCGCCTGCTCCGGCCGCCGAAACGCCCGCTACCCCGGCGGCCTCCGAAGCGCCTGCCGCGAGCTAGGGTTCCGGCAGAAGGGAACACCGGATCATCCGCCCGTCCGGTTCCCATTGCCGAGTTGTAGTTTGGGGAGTGGGTATTTTTGGGCAGGTCGATGCCCGTGCGAAGACGGTCCGGCTTTGGTTGGCGGATTCGTTCAGGCATCGATCGTGTGATTGGGCAACGCGGAGATGGCCCGAGAGCCGGTTCGTGGTTCACCTCGCAACCTGCCAATCTTGTGCCACACGACGATCCGATACCAGCGGAGCGCACGGCCACACTTCCCATCCTCCGGCGGGCAACCTTCCTTTCGCGGGGCCACGCCCCGCTTCCCACGTGGCCCGATCCCCCGAGTCTGCCCCCGCCCTTCGGCCCGCATTTGAACAGTCACATCTTGAGCAACGTGGATTGACTTGGGTGCCCCGGACCTCACCACGAATCACCACCGGCGCCTCGTGTCCTACAGGATGTTCAGGATGTCGGCGTCTTTCACGGTGTACGTCTTGCCTTCGGTGCGCGCGAGGCCGCGGGTCTTCGCTTCCTTCTCCGAATAGTGGCACGCGACGAAGTCGGCGAAACCGATGACCACCGCGCGCACGAACCGCCCCGCGAGGTCGGTGTGGATGGCACCCGCCGCCTCCACCGCTTCGCACCCCTTCGGGATCGACCACGTCCGGCACTCGTCCTCGCCCACCGTGAAGAACACCTCGCGGCCCACCCCGTAAAACATCGCGCGGATCGTGGCGTCCCGCCGGAACTCCGTCACACCCAGGTCCGCCATGAACGCGGCGCGGTCGTCCTCGCCGAGCGCGAGCAACTCGGTTTCGAGTTGCACCGGTGCCTGGGTCGCGTGCGGTTCGAGGGCGAGCAGGTCCGCCGGGAGGGGATCGTTGAAGCCGCTGTCGCCGCGGTTCACGAACGCGATCTCGGGTTTCAGGGTGAGCAACTGGAAGCTCCGCAGTGCCTTGTCTTCGTCGGCCGTTAAGCCCATTGCGGAGGCGGGCGTTCCGGCTTCCAGCCCGGCCACCACCCGCTGTAAGAGCGCGAGTTCGGCCTCGTCCGCTTCGCGCTCCTTCGCGGGCTTCGCCTTCTTCAACCCGGCGACCACTTTGGGCACCCGGTTGGAAACCACTTCGAGGTCGGCGAACAGGAGCTCTTCGCGGAACTTCTTGAGCTGCTCGGCAAAGTCGGTGCGCGAGAAGCCGTCCAGCACGACCACCATCCCATTGGCCTCGCGGATCACCCCGAGGCGCCGGGCGTTGTCCTTTTGCTCGCCGACCATGAGCCCCGGCGTGTCGAGTACGGCGACCTTCGTGTAAGTGGTCTTTTTCGGCTTCATGACCGCAGCGATTTGCGCGAGGCGGTCGTCCGGCACGTCGGCCATCGCCGTTTGGCCCTGCTGCACCTTGGCGGGGTCCGGTTTCTCGCCGGTGAGCCACTCGAACACCGTGCTTTTGCCGGTTCCCGCGAACCCGACCAGCCCCATTTTCATGGCAAACGTCCTTGCGCGAATCGTGTGGGAGAGATGAAATCCGTGTTCAGGATAACACGGCGCGCGCGGCAGACGAACCTCTTACGCGCGGAAACGGCGAGAGCGGGCTTTGTTGCCCGCTCTCGCCGTTTCCAGTGTTCGGGAGCGCGTTATTCCAGAGGGCGGATCGTTCCGGCGCCGCGCACCTTCTGTTCGAGTTGCGGGGCACCTTTGTACTTCACAACGCCGGCACCCGAGACGCGCGCTTTCAGCACGTCGGCCCAAACGGTTGCCTTGCCGGCCCCGGAAAGCTGCACCTCGGCGGTGCCGACCCGGAGCGCGGTCGCGTCGATGGTCCCGGCTCCGGAGAGCTTGATAGTGGCGTGTTCGGCCGTGCCCGTGACGTTGGCCTTGCCGGCGCCGCTCAGCGTGAGCGCCAGGGACCGACACGTCAGGTCGTGAAGGTCGGCTTTACCCGCCCCGGATAGCTTCACCGCCAATTTCTCGCAGTTGAACGTGTCGGTGCCGACGCTCGCCGCGCCCGAAACGGTGACCGCGGTCAGGTTGGGCAGCGTGACCCGATAGCGGATGTTGGTTTTGGGCTTCAGCGCGGCCGAGGTGTCGGTGGTGAGCGTGAGCCGCTTCCCGGAGGTGTTGGCTTTCAGATGGGGCACGATGTTATCGTCCGCGGTGACCCGAACCGCCGGGGCCGGGCCTTGTACGAGCAGCACCGCGCCCATCCCGCTGATGACGACCTCGGTCGGCTCGCCGACCACGTCGCGCTCTTCGGTGGCCGGTGTCCCGGAGCCCTCCAGCGCCGGTCGGGTCGCGGACCACGCGATCAGCCCGCCGAACCCGAGTGCCATCGCGTACAGAGTGTGCCGGAACGCCCAGCGGATCATAGCGGGGTCCTCGCGGTGGGGCCGCTGGCTACAGCTCCGGCATCTTCCCCGCGAGGATGTCGCGCTTCCACTCGTCTTCGAGCGGCCACGAAACCGTGCAGGTGCCGAAGTCGGCCATGTGCTGGTACTTCGTCAGCCGCTCGATGGCATTTTGCAGAATCGCCGGGTCCTTGCGGAACACCGGCCCGTGGCTGGGGAGCAGGAACTCGGCGTCGTCGTCGCGGAGCCGGGTGAGCGAGGAGATGAAGCTCGGGAGGTGCGAGCCGTGGTGCGCGTCGATCGCGCCGACGCACCCGTCCTTGTAGATGTTGTCGCCGCTGAACAGCAGGTTGCCGAGTTTGAAGCTGAGCTGTCCGGGCGTGTGCCCCGGGGTGCTCCACACGGAGAGGGCGAGCTTCCCGATCTTGATCTCGGTCCCCTCGGTCAGCTTCACGTCGATCTTGCACGCCGGCATCGGCATGTCGATGTTCTGCGCGGTGATGCTGGCGAACGTCTGGACCGCGTCGCCGGTCTCGATGGCCTTCGCGGCGGCCGGGTGCGCGCCGGTCTTCGCCTTGAGCCGGTCGCGGGCCTCTTTGAGCGCCTGCACGTGGTCCGCGTCCGCGTGCGTGGCGATCAGCATCTTGCACTTCGAGAGCGGGAAATCGAGCTTCCGGATCAGCTCGATCACCTCATCGAGCGTGTCGTTCAGCCCGATGTCGATGAGCGCCCACTCGGTGCCGCCGTCGATGAGGTAGATGTTGACCCCGAACGACTGGCCCGCCTGGAGGTTCAGTTCGATTACGCCGGGAAAGAGGTACTTCCGCTGGACCATCGCGGCCCTCCCTGCTGAGTGTCCGTTCATCATACCCGCCGGGAGTGGCGATTCAACCGCCGGGGCACCCATCAGAGCTACTCCGGGCCCCGGTCACCCCTCCACCGCGTACAGTTCCACGACGCCCCCGCGGCGCATCCAGTCCGGGGCGCGCGACACGCGCCGGAACCCGCCCGCTTCGGTAACCAACTCAGAGACGCGGGGCGAACCGCCCTCGTGGTTGAGGGAGTAGAAGTACCGCTTCGTTGCGGCCCTGGTCCATTCCAGGTGGCCCCGCACGACCTCCGGGCTGGTCTCGGGGAACGAGCCCTGGTTCAGCACGAGATCGAAGGAGCGGGGCGGTATCCGGTCCATCGCGATGTCCGGCAGGACGCTGACCCCGCCGCCCATCTCGGGCGCGGGCCGCTCGCCGTACAGGAACACGCCCTCCTCTCCGAGCGCCTTCAGCAGGTAGAACCCCTGGAGCACGTTGACGTGCGGGAGGGCGAAGGCGGTGTACGAGTCGCACCCGAGGCGCCGGCTCCAGTACGCGGCCCGGCCCGCCCCGGCGCCGATCTCGCACACCGCGGCCCCGGCGAGCGGTCCGAGGAGCTGGCGCAGGCGCCACGCCGTGGCCAACCCCTGGCAGTCGTGCTCGCAGAACAGCCCGCGGGCGGTCGGCACCTTCAGTAACCCGCCATCGATCGGCGGCGGCGCGATGTCGATCCCGAACGCCCCGGCGACCGCTTCGGCGATGGTGTCGATGTCCCGGTGAAGGGCTTGGCCCCACGGCCCCTGGTCCGGGTTCTCGCACGCGACCGCGCCGACCAGTTCGGCCAGTGACAGGAGCCGGTCTTTGAGCCGCAGCGCGAGCCGGTCGCGGTGGGCGCGGTCGCTGGCGATTTTGTCGTGTTCCGGGTTCCCTTGGGTGATTCCGGTGGTGGCCTCCTGGCGCCCCATGTTGCACAGGTACGCGGCCAGTTCGGCCGGATCGTTCTTCTGGAGCGCTCTGGAGAACTCGGCCGGAAGGGGCTTGGCTTGTGCCTCGCCGCGGCGCCGTTCCTCTTCCGCCGCGCGGCGGTAGGCGCGGAGCAACCGGTCCGCGATCCGAACGTCGCCCTCCGTTGGTTTCAGGTCGGGAACGATCACCGACGGCACCGTCGGCGCTTCGGTCCCGAACGAGTGGGTGAGGAAATCGTAGGTGCCGCTGCGGGCGGCCCGGTAGAGCCCGTCGAGGCGCTGGAGCGCCGCATCGAGTTTGTGCGCGTGTTCCCAGAGGCCGCGGACCTCTTTGTCCTTTGCGTGCCGCGTGGCGTCGAGTTCGTGCCATTGTGTCACGAGCTGTTTGCGCAGTTTGGCGATCTCGTACTTGCTCCCGAAGAGCCGCGCCCCGAGTTTTCGCAGGAGAAAGAGCATCGATCACCCCCACTTTGCCACCGGCCCCGAGAATTCACGGCTTATAACGCACCCGTGTGGGTTGTCGAGATGAGCTTGGGGCTCGCGCAACCGTTCTCGGCTGCGCGCGGCGGTGGGTGTTCCGTGACCGGTGCTGGTCACGGACTGTTCGCCGGGTCTCACCGAGCCGTAGAACTCTGAACGAAGAGGGGCCGGAACGAGTCGGTCGACTCGCGGCGCTTCATTTGCTACAAGCGCAGCCACCCAAGCCAAGAAAGGACGGTGATTGCCATGCCTTACTGCCATTTCGCGGGCCCGCTCCGGCGCGCCCGTAGAGGGTTCACACTCATTGAGCTGCTGGTGGTGATCGCGATTATTGCGATCCTCATCGGGTTGCTCCTGCCGGCGGTCCAGAAGGTGCGCGAGGCCGCCGCCCGCATGAAGTGCTCCAACAACCTCAAGCAGATCGTTCTCGCGTTACACAACTACGAGAACGCGAACGGCAAGTTGCCGAACTCGAAGCGCGTCGAGGCCCAGGCGGTTCCGGGCGTGGCCGGCGCGCGGAGCTGGGCGCTCGATGTGTTCCCGTACCTCGAACAGGGGAACATGGTCGGCGGGACGAACGGCTTCAACCTCGCGCTCAACTGGTGGGAGCAGGGCGACCCGGTGGCGGAGACGGGTATCGTGATGACGCAGGTGAAGGTCATGCAGTGCCCGTCGTCACCGAACCCGAACCGGTTCCAGGACAAGAACGACTCGCCGCCCCGAAAGAAGGGCGCCTGCACCGATTACTTCTTGCCCGAGGGCATTCACGCCAACATCAACACCGAACTCGCCGCGCTCGGCCAACCCGCGCTCGGGACCACGCCCGACGCGATGTGGGGCGTCATGCGCCCGGTGCCGGAGAGCCAGACGACGTTCCTGATGGTCACCGACGGCACCTCGAACACCATTCTCATCGGCGAATGTGCGGGCCGCGAGGACGTGTGGCGCGACGGCAAGATGACGCCCGCGGTGGCGAACAAGTCCGTCGCGACCTGCGCCCGGGCACAGGGCGGGGCGTGGGCGACCAACGACAACCCCTACGAGATCGGCCAACGGAAGCTCTGGTGCAACGCCGGTACGAACCCGAGTTTGCCCGCCGCGTACAGCGGCGCGATGCGGATCAACGCGACCAACGAGCACAGCTTCCTGTACTTCAGCTTCCACTCCGGCGTTGCCAACTTCGGGATGGCCGACGGCTCGGTGCGCACCTTCTCGCAAGCGACACCGCTCCGGACGCTCGGTGCGCTGACCACGCGCTCCGGCGGCGAGGTGGTCGCTCCCGACTGACCGAGCGGAAGTGTTGGGAGCCGGTCGGCCGTCAAAGTGAACCGCGCTTTGCGCTCCGAGCCCGGACACTTCGCCCGGTTGCCGAACGATCGGCCGCACGGGTTTCCGCGGTCGCTCGCGCCCGCCCGGACGGTCCGGGCGGGCTTTTCTGTTCCGGGCGCACGAATCGTCGCACCTCCCGAGCACTTCATCGCGTCTTTACCGGTTCTTCACGACCGGCGACTACAACACCCCCGTCTCCGGATTCGGTTTCAAGTACACTAATCATCGCCTGAGCTGCACACCGCACCCACGGAACCGACATCGTGATCGCGACCTCTCTTCCCTTTTCACCCTCCGGAGCCGTTCCCGCGGCCCAGGGCGGGCCGTCAGCCACGCGCGAGGGGTTTCAGATGCCGCAACCGCGTATCCTGCTCATCGAAGACGAGCGCGGGTTGACCGAGACGCTCACCTGGTATTTCAAGAAAGAGGGGTACGAGGTCACGATCTCGGGCGACGGTTTGGAGGGGCTGCGCAAGGCCCAGACCGCGCTGCCCGATCTCGTCCTTCTGGACCTGAACCTGCCCGGGATGAACGGGCTCGATGTGTGCCGCGAGCTGCGCGCCGGGGACCGCACCCGAGACATTCCGATCATCATGATTACCGCCAAGACCGACGAGACGGACCAGGTGGTGGGGTACTCGCTCGGGGCCGACGATTACGTGGGCAAGCCGTTCAACAACAAGATCCTGCTGCACAAGGTGAAGGCGCTGTTGCGCCGCGCCCAGGGGCAGAGCGAACCCGGCGACGTGACCGACTACAGCGGGGTCAAGATCGACCGCGTCCGGCACCGGGTCACGTTCGGCGAGGAGGCGCTCGACCTCACGCCCACCGAGTTCCGGTTGCTGGAGTGCCTCGTGCGCCAGCCGGGCCGCGCGTTCACCCGCAAACAGTTGATGGAAGCCGCGATCGGCGACAACTCCATCGTGCTGGAGCGCACCATCGACGTGCACATCAAGACGCTGCGCCAGAAGCTCACGAAAGCGGGCGGATCGGCGGATCTGATCGAGACCGTGCGCAGCATCGGCTATCGGTTCCGAGAAGACAAACCCGAAACGAAGTGACCGTTTTGGGGCTGACGGGCGCGGGCGCGGTGGGCAACATGTGCCCGTCGCTCCCGCGCCCGGCTCCGTTGATTCGCTCACCTGGTGTACAAAAAGAGCCGCCCACCTGAAAGTGGGGCGGCTCTCCGTTTTGCCTCACGCGACCCGCGAACTATTTCATGGGGGCTTGGCCCCCGCCCAAACCCGCTTTGCCCGGAGGCATTGCCCCCGGACCGCCGGGGGCTGACGCTCCGCCCGGCGCGGTGGGGACCGGCGCACCTACCGGCGGGTTGCCCGGAATCATCCCGGGCTGGGGCTTCCCACTCGGGCCGCCGGGGGCGGGCAGTCCGGCCGGAGGAAGACCCGGAGGCATCCCGACGCCGGGCATCCCACCCGGAAGGGCGCCCGGGGGCATGCCAACGCCGGGCATCCCGCCCGGGGGCACGCCGGGGGGCACGCCGATGCCGGGCATCCCACCCGGAGGC
>DASWYH010000621.1:0-2127 GCA_036405095.1 Gemmata sp.
GCCTGAAAACCAAGCGATCACAACTACCTGAATCCCCTAACTCACCTTGGAATCACTGCCCCTTTCAGGGTAGAAGATCGGTTGTACCCGGAAGGCATTCCATCCCACGGTCCCGAGCCCGCGCAGCGACGCCCGGGGAACTCTTCAACCCGATATTTGCTATTCAGGGAGGGGACCGGGGGGGCTTTTCCCCTCCCACCGGGGGCGGGACTGCTTCGCTCCCCTTTCCTGAAGAGAAGAAGTTGGGGGGATCACCTCCCAACCGCACAACTGTCACCGCCGCGCCACACAAACCGATACAATCGCCCCCGCTCACTTCCCACACGCATCTGAGCAGAGTGAAATAGGGCAATGGCCGAATCGCACCCCATCAAAGTGTTGCTCGTGGACGACCAGCCGATGGTCGGTGAGACCGTGCGCCGGATGCTCGCGGACGAACCGCACCTGGAGTTCCGGTACTGCCACGACCCCGCCGCCGCCATCGACACCGCCAACCAGTTCAAGCCCACCGTCATCCTGCAAGACCTCGTCATGCCCGACATCGACGGGCTCCAGTTGGTCAAGTACTTCCGCGCGAATGCCGGGACCCGCGACGTGCCGCTCGTCGTCCTGTCGAGCAAGGAAGAGCCCGTCGTAAAGGCCAAGGCGTTCGCCCTCGGCGCCAACGACTACATGGTGAAGCTGCCCGACAAGCTCGAAGTGCTGGCCCGCGTCCGCTACCACTCGCGCGGGTACGTCGCGCTGCTCGAACGCAACGAGGCCTACCGCGAACTCGCGGACACGCAGCGCGAAATGGCCGCGGAGCTGAACCGCGCCGCCCGGTACGTGCAGTCGCTCCTGCCGCCCCCCCTGCCCTCCGGCGCGATCCAGATCGCGTGGCAGTTCGTCCCCTCCACGCAACTAGCCGGGGACATGTTCGGCTACCGGTGGATCGACGCGGACCACTTCGCCCTGTACCTGCTCGACGTGAGCGGGCACGGGGTCGGGTCCGCGCTCCTCGCGGTGTCCGCCGGGAACGTGCTCTCGGCGAACTCGATCCCCGGCGCCGACTCGCGCGACCCCGGCGCGGTGGTGACCAAGCTCAACGACATGTTCCAGATGGAGCGCCAGGACGGCAAATACTTCACCATCTGGTACGGCGTGTACCACGCGGCGAACCGGACCCTGGCGTACTGCAACGCCGGGCACCCGCCGGCGCTGCTGCTCTCGGGGGGGCAACTCCACAGTCTCGAAGCCGACGCCCCGGCGGTCGGGATGATGCCCGAGATGCCCTACGACACGCGCACCGTCGCGGTCGAGCCCGGGGCGCGGCTGGTCGTGTTCAGCGACGGGATCATGGAGATCGAACGGGCCGACGGCGAGATGTGGCCGTTCAGCGACTTCATGGCCCGCGTGTCCGCCGAGATGCTCCTCGAAGGCGACCTCATCGCCCGGCACCTCGACTACGTCCGCGCGCTGGGCGGCAAGGAGGTTCTCGCGGACGACTTTTCGATGATGGACGTGCGGTTCTGAGCGCTTATACCGTCAGCGCGCCGGCGGTACAGTGGGTAAATTCCGTTGTTTGGGTAATGAGTCTAGTTCGACCGCCCGGGCGCGGCTAGTATCGCCCTACGGGAACCCACGCACAACACGGGCTCGCACCATGATCCGCCTCCACGACATCTCGTTGCGTGTGAAGCTCGACGCGCTGCTGTTCGGGTACACCGCGACGGTTCTCATCGCGCTCGGGCTGACCGGTTATCTGCTCGACCGCTACCGCGTGGGCGGCCCCGTCTACCAGGACCTGGCGAAGCGCAAGGAGCTGATCAACGACCTCACCCCGCCCCCGCTGCTGATCGGGCGCTGCTTCCTGATGCTCCACGAGATCGAGAACGCGCAGACCGACGAGGAGCGCCGCCGCGCGCTGGGCCAGTACCGCGAGTACGAGGCCGAGTACCACAAGAAGCGCGACGAGTGGCTCCGCGAGCCGATCGACCCGGCCGCGCGGAGGGCCCTTGAAGGGGCGGGGCACCAGCACGCGGTCGAGGTGTTCCGGCTCGCGAACGAGGAGTACTTCCCCAAGCTCCGCGGGGACGAGAAGGCCCGCAAGGAGGCGTCCGGGGTGCTCATCGGCAAGATCGGCCCGAC
>DASWYH010000622.1:0-2608 GCA_036405095.1 Gemmata sp.
GCGCGGGCCGCGTCCCGCACCCGGGCGAGCAGCTCTCCCGCGCTGGCGACGGCGGGGTCGGCGGTCAGGGTCGCGGCCTGACGGTACAGCGCCGCGAGGTCCAGGGCCTGCCCCTTGCGGGTGTCGAGGGGCGCCGCGTCAACGTCGAACGCGGCCTTGAGCTTGGCTTTCAGCGCGTCCACCGGCGCCGGCGGCACGGGCGGAGGGACGGGTGCGGGTGGGTTCACCAGGCCGAGCTTGTCGATCTTGTCGGCGAGCCGCTTGAACTCGGCCCGTAGGTCGTTGACGAGCGCCGCCTCGCGGGCTTCGAGGGCCGCGCGCTGTTTGCGCAGGTCCGCGATCTGGTCCGCGATGGTGTCGATGCTCGGCGGGGGCGGCTGTCGGGCGCACAGCGGGGCGCAACACAGGACGAGCAGCAGAAGTGCGGCCGACGCGGACGTGCGCATGAAATGGCTCCGGGCGAGAGGATCGTGTGGTGATCCTCGCGCCCGGAGTTGCCTGACGGCTACTGCTTCGGTGCCGGTCGCCCGTGCCGAGTGGAGGGTTACCGGACGGCCCGGAGCATGCCCCTGTGGGTCCGTTCGCCGGGGCGCTCCTCGGCATCCTCGGTGAGCGCGTACCCGGCCGCGGCCAGCGCGTCCCGCAAGAGCGGCGGGCCGTCGCAATCGGGGTTGTGCGGGTCCGCGGCGGTGTCGTGTGCGAACACACACGGCACCCCGGCCGCTACGAGCAGCCGGGCCTCTTCGGTCACCACCTCGGCACGATGGTCCCCGTCCACGAGCACGAGGTCGAACCGCGCGTCCCGCGGGAGCAGCTCGACCGACGGGCACGTGTGGAGCGTCACCCCCGGACCGGCGGACGCGACCGCGGCGCGCAGCTCGGGCGTCGGGTTGGTGTCGCACAGGTGGACCTCATCGACGGCGCCCACCCGCAGCGCGTGCAAGAACGCCGACGTGCTGTAGCCGCGGTAGCACCCGATTTCGAGCACCCGCCGGTAGCGGCCCGAAAGCAGCTCATCCGATACCCAGAGCAGGTGCCGCCGGTCGATCTCCCATTCGTGGCGCGTGCCCGCGGGCGGCTCGAACGGGCGCACATACGGCGCGGCGTAGGCCCGCATCTGGTCGGCCCGGCTCACCCGGGCGCCGCCCGCGCCCGACCAGTGCAGCACCGCGTCCGGCGGCGCCGAGCGGAACCCGGGATCGGTCCAGTTCTGCCAGTTGCACCGTCGGTCCAGGAGCCGGTACGGGAGCCCCGAATCGAGCAGCCGGGCGCCGGTGTGGTCCTGCTCCGCGCAGTGGTGTGTGGGCATCGGTCCGGGGGGCGGGAGCAGCAGAGCGCCGTGCCCCCGGGGGACCACCATCACACCGGTGTTCATGTACCACGGCAGGTGGGGGACGGTTCGGAACCCCATGTCCGCGCGGAACCGCTGGTATCGCGCCTCGGTTCCCCAGTTCGGCTGGAGCCGCGCCTGGGGCAACTCGTCCACGAACCCGAACTCGTGCGGGGCGCACATGGCGAACAGGTCCACGCACCGGGGGCGGAGCAACACATCGGCGTCCACGTACGCGATGCGCTCGTAATGGTCGAGGGCGCGCGCGAGTGCGAACTTGGCCGAGATCGGCCACGCCGGGTTCCCGGGCCAGTCGAGCACCACGAAATCGGCGCCGACCCGGGCCGCGTACCGGCGCATCAGTGGCCCACTCGCGGCGAAGCACCGTTGGGCCTCCTCGCCCACCACAACGGTGACCAGCGCCCGTGTGCGTGTGGGTGTGAGGTGGAGCGCGGGCGGTTGTGGGATGGTGAGCCACCCCGGGCGCACCGGGAGCAGCGCCGGATCGGGCGCGTAGTCGCCGCATGTGGCGCACACCGCAACGCCCTTCCCCGCGTCGGTGCGGGTGCAGCGCCCGTGTCGGTCGCACTCGCGCACGTGCCGGGCCTCACCGGCGCAGGTCCGGCACGGTTCGACCACGTCGCCTTCGTGGACGCACGGCAGCGTGCGCGCGAGCGGCGACGCGCGCGCAGCCGAAGGTGCCCCCGGCGCGGGCACGCGGTCACGGAGCCGCGCGAGTTTGGCTTTCAGGATTTCGTGGCGGTTCATCCGACCACAGTGCCCGCCCGAGTTGCCTGTTGACAAGGGGTTGCTACGCATTGTTCGCGGCGGAAGCGGTGCGCGGAACACGGCACCGCACGCGGGGCGAGTCCCGCCTCTTGCTTCCCGCGCCCGGATACGCAATACTCATCGGAGCGCGGGCCGAGGCGCCCGACGCCCCAAGAGCTTAGGAGTCCCACCCATGCGCCGCTACCTGCCGATCGTGTTCGCGCTGTTGGTGGGCAGCGCGGTGGGATGGTTAGCCAAAAGTAAGTCATTGCCGGCTACCCCGCTCGCCAGCCAAAGCCACCCCATGCGAATTGAAATTACAGACCCGTCTACAACAAGCGGAGGCCAACATCCTATTTACAAACTCAAGGTAAGCCGAGCGATCAGTTCAGCAGGTGAGCAAATCGAGTTCGGCAGTGGACCCGAAAATGTCCCCGATTGGCGGCTCAAGTTTTTCTTCTCAAGCGGCAGCACTACTTACTACGCATACAAAGACTAGGGATTTGTGTT
>DASWYH010000623.1:0-3011 GCA_036405095.1 Gemmata sp.
GCTCGGCAACGGGAACCCGAAGGTGGACGACACCATCATCCAGTTCCTGGCCGCGATCCAGAAGGAGCGCGCCAAGACGCCCTCGAAGGCTCGTAACTACAACAACCCGTACTTCATCGACGCGCGGTACTACGGGTTCAAGCCGTAGATCTCGGAGACCCAGAGAAACGCTGCCGAGCCCCGAACGGGCGCCGGGCGCCCGCCGGAGCGGGCCGTCCACGCGGCGGACGCCCGGCGCCCGTTCGGGGCTTCTTCGTTGTGGCGCGGTGCCATCACGTTCCGCCAGGCGGGTCGGTGAACTGCTCCGCAATATCGACGCCGACCAATTCACTCCACGCGGCGCGCAGTTCGGTGAGCACCGGACCGGGCCAGTCGAACGTCCGCGACGCGCACGCGCGTCCGCCGACCAGTTCCCGCACGCCCGCGATGCAAAATCCGGTCCCCACGAGCAGCATCTCGGACGCGCGGGCCACATCATCGGCCGCAATCGGCGCTTCGCGGAGCCGCACATTTCCGGCGCGGCACAATTCGCGCGTTGTTTTGAGGCTGATCCCGTCCAGAACCGTTCCGGGAGGGGGGATGACCACGTCCCCGCCCAGTACTACCAGCACGTTCGCAACGCTGGTTTCCGTCAACCGCCCGTTGTCGACCGCGAGAGCGAGAGCGGCGGGGTTCCGGGTCTCCGCTCGGGCTCGGTGGTCGGCGACGTGCCACGCGATCCGGCTGCGGTGCTTCACGGTTGGCGGAACCAGCGCGCCGGGAGCCGACCAGACGTTTGCCACCGCGCCGAGCGTGACGCCCTCGGTGAAGAACCTGCGGTAGCGCGCGAACGGGAGCGGATACGTTACCATTCCGAGGGTCGGCGGCCCGTTTTGCGGTTCGCCGAGGTAGAACCCGAGCGGTCCCGGGGTCGCGAAGGTGACGAGTTGCAACTCGCCGCCGGGCGGGAGCCGTTTCGCGTTGTGCGCGACGAGTTCCTCCGCAGCGGCGGTGATGTGCTCGTCGGTTACGTGGAGCGGAACGTAACACGCGGCACCGTCGCGCCGGAACCGCGCAAGGTGATCGGCCCAGCGGAACAGCTTGTGTCGGAACGTGCGGGCGTTGTCAACGATCGTAGCGCCCGAGACGAACCCCGCGTCGTGGAGCGGAAGCGCGGCATCGGTGAAGGGCATGAACCGCCCGTTCAGGTATGCGAGCGGGGCGTTCATCCTTCCCCCCCAAGTGGGAACGGGGTGATCAGGTCCGGGCGCGCGTTGGGGAGGAAGTTCGCGAGCCCGTGTTTTTGCGCGAGCAGCACGTGCTTGTGATCCACCATCTGGTAGTGCCCGGCCGTGGCATGCGGGGAGCGCGATTCGATGAGGGTGCGGGCCGCGTCCGGGGCGAGCCCCAGCGCGATCAGGTACAACCACAATACGGTCGGCGACCGGAGCCGCCCGACCATGCAGTGAACGTACACGTGCGCGCCGGGCTTGGACGCGAAATCGTGGAGCGTGTCGAGCGCCCAAACCGCGGTCGCCGGCGCCAGCCGCCGGCTGTCGGACATCGGGACGAAAGCCACATCCGCGAACCCGTGGGCCGCCGAAACCGCGCTCGGGCGGTCGGACACGTTCAGCACGTGTGTGACCCCGGCCGCGAGGAGCCGCGGCGCGTCTTCCGGTTGCGCGAACATGCCGACCGACAGGCCCTGCGTGATGCGGTACACGTCTCACTCGCTTTCCAGCAACACCACGGTAAAATCGTCCTGGAACTCGCCCGTTGTCGAGAGCCGCGCGGCGGTTTGAAGTTCGTTCAGCAGTTCCACACCCGACAACCGCGCCGCACAGTCCCACACCCGATCCCAGGTCGCGTACTTCCACACGCCGTCGGTCAGCGCAAGCAGTTTCCAGGGCATCGCGAGGACCAACGAGAACGGTACGAACGCCGCGCCGCCGCTCCCGACCGGCGGGTTCTTGAACTGCCGCGAGGTGAGCACCCGCGGCGCCGCATCGCCGCACACCACAACCGCGGCGCTGTCGCCACACGACGCCCCCGCCACGTGACCCGCCGCCACCCGGAGCACAACGAGGGTGGTGAACCCGGCTTCGGGGGCCGCGGCGACGGCGCGATCGGCGCGGGCCAGTGCGCCGAACCAGTCGGGTTCGTGCCCGCCGGCGATCTCATCGATTGTCACGCGACACGCGAGTTGAGCCGCACGCGCGCCGCCGGCCCGCCCGCCCTGACCGTCGGCGAGTGCGACGAGCCACGCCCCCGGCACCTCACGAATGAGGAACGCATCCTCGTTGACGGCGCGACCACCGGCGGCGCTGAAGGTGTACGCGCGGATCATTCGTGCCCCGGGCTTCGGGTTCGACAACCCAATTGTACCCGCATCACGCCGCGCGAGAGCGTGCGGTGGGTGGCATTACGGACGCGATCACGTCGAGCGTGCGGAGCGTCGTGCCCTGCTGGCGCTGGACCAGTGCGCGGGCGGCGGCCCCCATCTGCTTGCGCCGGTCCGAATCGGCCAGGAGCGCTGCGAGTGCGACTTCGAGTTCGCCCGCGTCGCGAACCATAACGGCCCCGCCGACTTCAACGAGGCGCTTCGCGGCGGCGCGGAAGTTCCACACGTGCGGGCCGAACACCGCGGGCACCCCGTACCCGGCCGGCTCGATCATGCTCTGGCCCCCGCGCACCCCGTCGAGGCTCCCGCCGGTGAACCCCACGTCCGCCAGCCCCCACGCGGCGCCGAGTTCGCCCACCGTGTCGAGCAGCACCACCGCCGGCATTTCGATACACGGCGCCGTGAGCGCGGACCGCCGAACGAAGGGGAGGCGGGCGGCCTCAACGAGCCGCGCGACTTCTTCGAAGCGGTCCGGGTGCCGGGGAACGAGGAGCAGTTTCAGTTGCGGGAACCGCGCGCGCAGGCGAGCGAACGCGCTGAGGACGAGCGCCTCTTCGGGCGCGTGGGTGCTCCCGGCGAGCAAGACGAGGGAACCGTTCCCCTCCGCCTCTGAGAACGGAGAGGGAGATGG
>DASWYH010000624.1:0-2297 GCA_036405095.1 Gemmata sp.
CGCGGAGCTGACCCAGACCGGGGCGGTGATGGGTACGCCCGCGTACATGTCGCCCGAGCAGGCGAAGGGCGAAACGAAGAGCGTCGGCCCGACCTCGGACGTGTACGCGCTGGGCGTCATCCTGTACGAGTGCCTCACGGGCTCGGTACCGTTCAAGGGCGCCGACGCGTGGTCGGTGATCCGGCAGGTGGTGGCCGACGAGCCGGAACCGGCCATGAAGCGGGCGCCGGGCGTGCCCCGCGAACTCGACCTCATCTGTCAGAAATGTTTGGCCAAGGAGCCGGGCGAGCGGTACCCGAGCGCCGCGGCCCTCGCCGCCGACCTCCGGCGCTACCTCGCGGGCGAGCCCCTGCTCGGGCCGCGCACCGGCCTGTGGTACGCGACCCGGAAAGCGGTGCGGCGGCGCTGGCGCCCGGCCGCCGCAGTGGGGACGCTGCTCGCGCTGCTCGTGGTCGCGTGGCTCGCGCCCTCGCCGCGGGAACTGTTCCGCAAGAAAGAGGACGCGGTCACCGCGCTCGTCCGCGAGGAGGTGGTCCGACAGGTCGATGCGGTCCGGCTCGTGGAGCCGCAACCGGAGCGGGTGTCGCCGCACCCGCTCGTCGCGCTGCCCACGTTGCCCCCCACGGACCACTCGCGGTTCGAGGTGCGCCGGGACGAGCGGATCGTGGACATGCGCGGGTGGCACCCGCTCGCCCCCGGGAGCCCGAACGACGAGTGCGGGATCGTGTACTTCACCCGGCGCGAGATGAAGAAGGTCGCCCCGGCCACCGAGCTCCGCATCGAAACGCGCACCACCGGGCGCGACGTGATCAACCGGGCCGGGCGCCCGAACGCCGACAAGGCCCGCGCGTTCAGCGCCGACGAGCCCGGGTTCGTCGGCCACCAGCCGATGAAGGTGCGCCAGCTCGTGTTCGACGTGGGCGACATCCCCGTCGGGCAGGAGTTCACGCTCCGGTACACGAGCACCTACTGGAACTCGCTCCAAACGCCCGAAGAGCAGTGGTTCGGGGTGATCGGGTACGAGGGGGCCGTCAAAACCTCGATGCTGGTCCTGTTCCCGGAGGGGCACCCGTTCAAAAAGCACTGGTTCCAGTACGCACCCACCCGCACCGACGACCCGACGAAGCGCGAAGCCCCGCGCCCGTACACCGGACCGCTGATCACGTTCGCGGCCGACGACAAGAGCTGGATCTACTGGGAGATCCCGAGCCCCAAAGCGAACGGCGTGTACCGCATCGACTGGACGTGGTAACGGCGGCGCGACGGCAAACGTGATCCCTCGTTTCTGACGAGACGGGCGAGACCGCGAGGGCATACGTTGTCCCTCGCTCACGCTTCGGGCTCGTCAACCACCGGCCTCGGGCGTTTCAAAGGTCGCGCCGTCACCGGGCGGCAGTTCCAACAGCTCCAGCCCCCCGCCCCCGACCTCCAGCACCGCAACGGTAAATCGCTCGGCCCGTGACAGCGCGCCGGGGTTGATCCGCCGCACCCGGCCCGCGGTCGCGTCCGAGGCCACGTGTGAGTGCCCGGAGAGCAGGTAATCGGGTTCGGCCGCCAGGAGCCGCCGCACGTCCGAACTCATGTGCCCGTGGGCGACCGCAACCCGCTTCCCGGCCAGCGTGACCAGCCCGCCCCACCGCAGACAGGTCACGCCCCATTTCGCGGCGGCCCGTTCGAGGTGCGGGACCACATCCGCATCGTGGTTGCCGAACACGAACCAGCTCGGGAGAACCGCGAGCAGCTCCACGACCTCCGGGGATGCCAGATCCCCGCAGTGAACGAGCGCCTCGGCCCCGGCGGCGCGCAACAACTCGATCGCGGACCGGGTGCGCGCGATTCGGTCGTGTGTGTCGGCGAGGATTCCCAGACGCATAGCCCGCTCGCCACAACTGGGGACACCGTTCGCCGGGTGATGAAGTGACACCGGAGCGCGGGGCTCGTACTACACTATACAGCCGGTGCGCCGGCGCTCGCGGTCGGTTCGGCGCCGGAAATTTCGTTCTTTCCCTGTTGTGCGGCGGAACTCGTTGGCCGACAATCCTACCCAAGTTACCGCGAACTCGGGGCCGCTCATGACGCCCTCCGCCGGCCACCGGTTGCGCCTGTCCATCCCGCGCCGCTTCGTGTGTGATCTGCTGCACGCCTCCCGGCGGGTGCCCCTCATCACCTTCGAGCGCCGGATGGACCTCCGGGACGTGGCCGCCGCCCGCAAGCGCCTGTGCCAGCCGCCGGCGTGGGTGCTGCTCTTCGCGAAGGCGTTCGGCATCGTCGCGGCCCAGCGGCCGGAGCTCCGGCGC
>DASWYH010000625.1:0-7235 GCA_036405095.1 Gemmata sp.
GGCCCGGAACGGTTCGCCGTAGTGCTCCGCGAGCCACTGTTCGGTGTACCCGCCCACGTCAATAATCGCGCGCCGCACGACGACCGCCGGCACCTCGGCGCTGAGTTCTTTTTGGAGCGGCGCGGCCACGTCCTCGAACGCGGCCGGGAAGACCAGACCGCGCGGGGCTGGGGTGTCGGCGGCGGCCAGAATCGCCTGCGTCAGTTCGGGTAGCCCGGCGCCGCTGTTCGCCTGGATCGGCACCACTGGGGCGCCCAGCGCGGCCGAGAGCTTGGTGAAATCGATCACCAGCCCCTGTGCCCGGGCGGCGTCGATCATGTTCACGGCCACGACCACCGGAACACCGAGGTCGAGCAACTGGCTCGTGAGGTAGAGGTGCCGGTCGAGGTTCGTGGCATCGACCACGGAAACCACAACCGCGGGGCGCGGTTCCTCGGGGCGGCGCCCGAGCAGCAGATCGACGGCGACCATCTCATCGGGGCTGCGGGCCGCGAGGCTGTACGTCCCGGGGAGGTCGATGAGACTGAGTGTCACCTCGCCGGCGGTGAACTCGCCCTTCTTCATCTCGACCGTGACGCCGGGGTAGTTCCCGATCCGCTGGCGCAGCCCGGAGAGGGCGTTGAACAGGGTCGATTTGCCGGCGTTCGGGTTCCCGACCAGAGCGACGGAGAGCGTGGCGGTCGTCATGAAGTTTGGAGGGCGGCTCGTGGTGAAGCGCAGATGAGACCGGAACTCAGAGGAGCCGAACGCCGATCCCGGCGGCTTCGCTCTTGCGCAGGCTGAGGCGGGAGCTACCGAGGCCGATTTCGATCGGGTCGCCGAGAAGGGCGCGGGCGATCACCTCGACCTGTTCGCCTTCCAGAAGGCCGAATTCGTAGAACCGCTGGACCAGGGCCGGGGCGCCCGAGAGGGACACAATCTCGGCCCGTTGGCCCGGCGACAGCTCGGCAAGTGTGGTCATCAGCCGGCCACCGGGCGCACGAGGATCTGCGCGCTGTCGGCCCCGCGCAGGCAGAGCTTGCACCCCGAGACGTTCAGCAGGCACGTCGCACCGGGTTGAACCACTTGCAGGCGGCAGCCCTGACGGATGCCGAGTTCGGCGAGGCGCCCGACCCATTCGGGTTGGCCGATCACCTCTTCGACCTCGGCCCATTCGCCGGCGCTCACCATGTCGAGTGGCAGCAACATTCACGGACTCGCTTGTTGAGATTTCGTCTCAGGTATATTCGCATCGCTACGGGACCGCGTCAAGGGCATTGCGGACGAAATCGCGCGGAATGTAGGGCGGAAGAGGTTAGAAAGGGGGAGCCACCGCTCGGAAGTTGAGAGGCCGACACGACGGACCTCAATTTAGCGGGGGTTGGGCTTGTCGTGCGAGCACGGTGATGTGATTATTGATTCGGAATAATTGTTGGGATTTTTTCGACGCTTTTGGCCGGTTGGGACAAGTAAGTGGTAGTGCGGTGTATAAAATCGCCCTTCGCACATGAATGTCGGGCCGCTCGGGGCGAACAGGTCAGTGTTAACCCGTTTGGCGCCGGTCGTCTTTTGGGTGCGCCGTCCTCGCACCCGCTGTCAGAGGCTGTATATGCGACCTCTCTCTTTCTTGCGGCGGAACCCGCTTCTGGTTCTCGGTGCTTTCGTCGTCACCTTTGCCGTTTGGGTGCTGTCCGACCTCACGGATCGTTCCCGAGTTCCGAGCGCCCAGGCCCCAGGGAACGGGTTGCCGAACGGGAATGTGAAACTCGTCCGGCCGTTACCGGTCCCCGCTGGAGAAGTCGTTGCCGTGGAACCGGCGCGGTTGACGCCGCAGGGAACCGCTCAAGCGCTCCCGAAACTCAAGCCCGGAATGACCCGGGCTGAGGTTGAGGAGCTGGTCGGCGCCCCCGCCGTCGGTAGCATCTCCCCGGCGACCGTTCAGGACGGGCGGGTCACGTACCACACCCAGTATGAAGCCGACCTCGGGCCGCTGCCGACAGTACGCCCGGTCGGGCGCGTGAGGCACACCCTGCAACCGAGCCCCCCTCGTGCGCTTGTGACGCTGGAATTCGACGCGACCAAGCCCGGGCACCCGCTCGTCGGGGTTCACTACCCGGACCCGCTTTTCTGATCGCGTCTCGCCCTCCGGGCTCACGAACGCAACGGGCCGCCGGTAGTACCGGCGGCCCGTTGCGTTCCGGGTCTCACTTGACCCGCCCTTTTGTGTGGCATTAGGATCGAGAATCGGGTGGTCCGGCCCGTTGTGTCTGCGTTCGGCAAGGGGCGGAGCAAGCGAAAGGACTCGCACGGCCATGATCGGTCTCTCTTCCCTTTCCTTGCAACGGCTGCCCGCGCCCGTCTCCCAACCGAGACCGCAGAACCGCTCCCACGGCTCAAAACGGAGTACAACGGCCCGGCGGGCCGTTTTCTCGGGCGCTGCCGCGCTGGTTGTCGCCACGGTCGGGTTCGCGGTCGCGCTTGACACCGCCCTGCCGACCGTGCGCTACCCCGAACACGGGTATCGGGTTGCGGCCCTTCAAAAGCTTCGGGCACAGCACCCGGACCGGCCCCTTGCCGTCGTGATCGGCAGTTCCCGCACGCAAATGGGCCTGGACCCGGCGGCGATGGGCTTCGAGGGCGAACCCGGGGCGCCGATCGTGTTCAACTACGGGTTGATCGGGGCGCTCCCGGTTCACCACCCGCTCGGATACCGGCGGCTCCGCGCCGCGGGCGTCAGGCCCGATATCGTTGTGGTCGAGATCTTTCCCGCCTTATTGCACATCCGCGACGCATCCGAAACGCTCTACGCCGCCAACGGGGCGAGCCTGACGGGCGCGGAACTCTTGCGGCTCAGCCCCGACACGCACGATCCGAGGATCGCCCGAACGTGGGCCGAGTCGCGGTGCCTCGCGTGGCACTGGTTCGGGCCGGAGGTTCAACAACAGGCGTCCGCCGACTGGCTCCCGGAAGAAGTGAACCTCAAACACAACCTCACGTGGGTTCCCGATCGGTTCGGATTCCGGCCTTCCGTTACGAACCAGATTACCGACGAGGGGCGGCAACGGGCGACCGAAAAAGCGACCCGCCTGTACCAACCCGTTTGCCACAGCTTGCGCGTCCACCCAATGGCCGAACGTGCCTACCGGGAACTGGTTACGGCGTGCCGGGCGGACGGGATACCGGTTGCGTTCTTCCTCAGCCCGGAGGCGCCGCTCTTCCACAGTTGGTACACGCCCGAGGCGCGGGCCGGGGTCGCCGCGTTCGTTCGGACGTTGACCGACGAACTGGGCGCCCCTGTGTTCGACGTGTCCGACGGTTGGGACGAAATGGACTTCGCGGACGGGCACCACCTGTTGCCGCCGGGGGCCGCCAAGTTCAGCCGCCGGTTCGCCGCCCAGCACCTGCGCCCGTGGTTCCGGTCGGTTCCGCCGGGCCGCCCCTGAGCGGGCGAGTTTCCGCGTTTCGGCGTCCCATTAGGAAAGGGCGCGAAACCGTGCGGCCCGCGCGGGTCACGCGGGCAGGTCCGTATTGACCCATTTTTCCACGCTCCTTAGATTGGGAATCTGGCGTGGTCTGCGCGCCCGGGTCCGTGAGAGACCGGGGGCGCGGAACATCGCGCACGAGGAACAGGCAATGGCGACGGCACAGACCGGGATGGAACCGACCTTCTTCGAGCGCGTGGGCGATGCGTTTAACGGTTTCGTCGAGGCGTGCGTGCGGGCCATCTCCCGCCTGTTGGGCGGGTCCACCGACGAGCGGCGCATCAAGAACATCGGCTACACCCGCGCGCGGAACGCGGTGACCCACACGGTCATCCCGGGTTCGGCGCTGGCGAAGGTGAACGAACTCGAACCGGCGATGCAGGCGCTCTCGGACGACCAGCTCAAAGACCTCACCATCCAGTTCCGCGACCGGCTCGCGAAAGGCGCGACGCTCGACCAGCTGCTCCCGGAGGCGTTCGCGGCGTGCCGCGAGGCCGCTCGCCGCACCAAGAGCATGCGCCACTACGATGTGCAGGTCGTCGGCGGCGCGGTGCTCCACGGCTACGGCACCGGGCTGGGCAGCATCGCCGAAATGAAGACCGGCGAAGGGAAAACGCTCGTCGCCACGCTCGCCGCGTACCTCAACGCGCTCCCCGGCCAGGGCGTCCACGTCGTGACGGTGAACGACTACCTCGCGCGCCGCGATTGCGAGTGGATGCTCCCCATTTACTACGCGCTGGGCGTGAAGGCCGCGTACATCCAGTCCGACATGGACCCCGAGGCGCGGCGCCACGCCTACGAGTGCGACATCACCTACGGCACCGCGTCGGAGTTCGGGTTCGACTACCTGCGCGACAACATGAAGATCGCGCGCCACGACGACGAGCAGTACCACCCATACTACCGCCAGGTGCAGCGCACGCCGAACTACGCCATCATCGACGAGGTGGACAACATCCTCATCGACGAGGCCCGCACCCCGCTCATCATCAGCGGCCCGGCGTTCTCGGACGCGAAGCGCTTCGCCGAGGCCGACAAGGTGGCCCGCGCGCTCACGGAGCTGGAGCGCAAGGCCCGCAAGGAGATCATCGCGGCCGGCACCATGAAGGCCGGCGGCACCGAGGGCGACGGGCTCACGCTGCTCGCCCCCCTCGACCCGTCCAAGGTGGACCCGCAGAACCCGCCCGCCAAGGGCGTGTACTTCGAGATCAAGGAAAAGGAGCGCACCTGCCACCTGACCGACGCGGGCGTGCGCAAGGCGGAAGAGCTGGCCGGGGTGGAGAGCTTCTACACCGCGGGCAACATGGAGTGGCCGCACCTGATGGACAACGCGCTGAAGGCGCACCACCTGTACCAGCTCGACCGCCACTACATGATCGACCGCGACGCGCGGGAGAACAACGAACTCAGCATCGTCATCATCGACGAGCACACCGGCCGCGCGATGTACGGGCGCCAGTGGTCGGACGGGCTGCACCAGGCGGTCGAAGCGAAACACACCAAGGAAGGCGTGCAGATCAAGCAAGAAACGCAGACGATGGCCACCGTCACGCTGCAAAACTTCTTCAAGCTCTACACCAAGCTCGCGGGCATGACGGGGACCGCGAAGACCGAAGAGAACGAGTTCTGGAAGATCTACAAGCTCGACGTGGTCGCCATCCCGACCAACAAGCCGATGCTCCGCATCGAGCACAAGGACCTCGTGTACCGCACCGACAAGGAGAAGTGGGACGCGGTCGTTAACGAGGTCGTGGAGCTGAGCAAGACGGGCCGCCCGATCCTGATCGGCACCAAGGACGTGGACAAGAGCGAGAAGCTCTCGCAGATGCTCAAGCGCCGCGGGGTCAAACACGAGCTGCTCAACGCGAAGCCCGAGAACGTCGGTCGCGAGGCCGAAATCGTCGCGCAGGCGGGGCGCATCGGCGCGGTCACCATCTCCACCAACATGGCCGGCCGCGGCACGGACATCATCCTCGGGGGGAACGCCGAAACGCTCGCGTGGGCGAAGCTCAAGGTGGCCAAGGACGCCGACAACCGGCCGCTGTACCCCACCCGCCTCGAGGTGCCCAACGACGTGTGGACCGCGACGGTGAACGAGATCGAGGCCCGGGAGAAGATGAAGGAAGAGGGCCGCAAGGTCGCCGAGATGGGCGGGCTGCACATCCTCGGTACCGAGCGCCACGACTCGCGCCGGATCGACAACCAGCTCCGCGGGCGCGCCGGGCGCCAGGGCGACCCGGGGTCCAGCCGGTTCTACCTGTCGCTCCAGGACGAACTCATGCGGCTCTTCGCCGGGGAGTGGGTCGGCAACGTGCTCACCCGCCTCGGGATGCAGGAGGGCGAGGCGATCGAGTCCGGGATGGTGAGCCGCCGCATCGAGAAGGCGCAGAAGAAGGTCGAGGAGTACCACTTCGACCAGCGCAAGAACCTGCTCGAATACGACGAGGTGATGGACCTCCAGCGCAAGCGCGTCTACGGCGCGCGCCAGGAGATCCTGGACGGCAAGAACCCGCGGCTCATGATCCTGGAGATGCTCCGGACGCAGATCGCCGACGCGAACGAGCGGTTCCTGGCCGACAACTACGGCGCCGCGAGCTTCGCCGAGTTCGCCTCCAACCGCCTCGGGATGGAGTTCACCGCCGGGGACTTCCGCACCTCGTCCTACGAGGACGCGGGGCGCCAGGCGATCGAGCAGGCGCTGGCCAACATCGAGACGTTCGTGCAGGAGCGGCTCGAAGAGAACCTCGGCGCGGACGAGGACCCGAAGGACTGGAAGTGGTCCGAGCTGACCCGCGCCGTCAACGCCAAGTACGACCTCAAACTGGCCGAGAAGGACCTGCGCAAGGTCGCCCCCGACAAGCTCGCCGAGCACCTCGTTGCGAGCGCCGAGGCCACGGTTAAGGGGGTGAACCTCGACGACGGGGCGCGCTTCCTGACCCGCACCTACGGCGCGGAAGCGCTCGCCGAGTGGGGCCGCCAGAAGTTCGGGGTGAAGGTGACCGTGGACGAGATCGCCCCGCGGAGCGGGGCCGAGCTGAACGAGTACCTGTTCCGCAAGGTGGCCGCGGCGTACCGCGAGAAGGACGTCGAGTTCCCGGTCCGCGTCGCGATGCAGAACTTCATGTCCGACAAGCCGGCCGCCGGGCAGCAGCGGTACGACCGCGACGGCCTCTACCGGTGGAGCGCCCAGCGGCTGGGCACGGTGCTGGCCGCCCGGAAGCACGGTCCGCAGGTGCTGGCCGATTCGTCCGGGTTCTTCGCGGTGGCGTTCCAGGCGCTCGACGAAGAGGGCTGGACCGAGGAGCTGATCCGCACCGAACCGCGGTCGAAGCTCCGCGAGAAGCTCCTGGCGGTCGCGCCGAAGGCGATGCCGAGCGCGGACGTCGATGAGATCGACGCCCAGATTGCCGCCACGTTCACCGGGGCGAAAACGGCCGACCCCGAGGACGCCAGGGAACTCGCGGAGTGGGCGCAGCGGGAGCTGGGGCTCACCCTCGACGCCGCGAAGCTGACGGGGCGCACGGCCGCGGAAGCGCGCCACACGGTGCTGAACGCCTACGACGAAAAGTACCGCCCCGAGATGCACTCCGTCGAGCGCCAGTTGGTGCTGGAGCAGATCGACAGCGCGTGGAAGACGCACCTGCTGGTAATGGACAACCTCCGCAGCGGGGTGGGTCTTGCGGGGTACGCCCAGGAAGACCCCAAGATCGTGTACAAGCGCGAGGGGATGCAGGAGTTCGACAAGATGTGGGCCGGCATCCGCGACCGCACGAC
>DASWYH010000626.1:0-4366 GCA_036405095.1 Gemmata sp.
AACTACGCCTACGCCGCGGTCGCGGTGCTCGCGCCGGTCGCCGGATGGCTGGCCCGCGGGTACGTCGCCGCCCTGTTCCGCTCCGCGCTCCGCTTGTTCCGCCAACCCCACCGCCAACCGACACAGGGGAACACATGACCCCGTACACACACGCGAACACCGAACCCGATATGACCGTGCGGGGCCGCCGGCCCGACGACGCGGACGACAACACGGCCCGCGACCTGGCGGCCGGTGTGGACACGCCCGCCCCGGTCGCGACCCCGGCACCGATTGGCTCTCCCGCCCTCACCCACGCCGACGTGACCGTCGTGCGGGTGGCGCCGTCGTCCGTGACGGTCACGGAGATCGTGGACGCCAGCAACTTCGGCAAGTACCAGCTCGACGGCGAACTCGCCCGGGGCGGTATGGGTGTCGTCTACAAGGCCCGCCAGAAGGGGCTGGAGCGGCACGTGGCCTTGAAGATGATCCTCGGCGCCGAGGGCGACAAGGAGGCCAAGCAGCGGTTCTTCCAGGAGGCCCGCGCCGCCGCCGCCCTCGACCACCCGAACGTGGTGCCCATCTACGACATCGACGAGATCGGCGACAAGCCGTACTTCACGATGGCCCTGATCGAGGGGCCGAACCTGCGCGGGTACATCGACACCCACGGGGCGCCGTCGGTCCCGGCCCTGGTGTCGATGTTCGCGCAGATCGTCGCCGGTGTGGCCCACGCGCACAAGTACGGCATCGTCCACCGCGACCTGAAGCCCGCGAACGTGCTCATCGACAAGGACGGGCGCCCCCGGGTCACCGATTTCGGGCTCGCCAAGCGCGCGTCGGCCGACGCCCAACTGACCACCACCGGGCAGGTCGTCGGGACGCCCGCGTACATGGCCCCCGAACAGGCCCGCGACAGCAAGGACGTCGGCCCGGCGGCCGACGTGTACTCGCTCGGCGCGATCATGTACTTCATGCTCACCGGCAAGGCCCCGTTCCACGCGGACAGCGTCACCGACCTGCTCATCAAGGTGGTGATGGAGCCCCCCGTCCCGCCGCGGGCGCTCCGCCCCGACGTGCCCGAGGACGTGGAAGCGGTGTGCCTGAAGTGCCTCGCGAAGGCGCCCGCGGACCGGTTCCCCGACGCGCAGGAGCTGCTCGGCGCGCTGGCCCCGCTCGCGGACCAGTACCTCCCGGCGTCCGCGAACCTGACCCCGTCTGCGGCGAAGATCGCGTTCCCCAAACCGCGCACCGCGCCCTCGCTGGGCAGCGTCCCGTTCACCAACTCGGTGGACTCGGTCCCCTCGCTGAGCACCGCGCTCCCGAAGTCCGCGCCCGCGCCAGTGGCGCACGTCCCGGCGCCGCCCCCCGCGCCGAAGCCCCCGGCCGCCGCACCGAACCGCAAACCGGTGGTGCTTGCGCTCGGGGCGGTTGCCGCGGTCATGCTGTGCGTCGTCGCGTTCCTGTTGACGCGGGACAAGGCGAAGCCGGCCGCGCCGGTCGCCGACAGCACCCCGAAACCCGTCGAAGTGGTGCCCGCTGCCGCGGACCCGTTCGCGTGGCCCGCGATCACCCGGAGCGACTTCGGGGTGCGGGTTGATCTGTCCGCGCCGGGCGCCACCAAGGGGGCCGACGGGGCGCTCCGGTTCGTCCCCGGTGTCCCGATGCAAGTGCGCCTGAAGGCCGCGCGCGACTGCCGCGTGTCCGTGTGGTGGCTCGACCCCAACGGGCAGGTGCTGCGGCTGTTCCCGAACGACGACGAATCCGATGACCGGCTCGTGGCGAACGTGGAGCGGGTGGTTCCCGGTAACGATCAGTACGTCCTCGAAACGACGCCCACCGAGGGCGCCGGGCACGAGCGGCTCCGGGTGATCGCGACGACCGGGAGTCAGCCCCCGTTCCCGCCGGGCGCCAAGAGCGGGCGGTTCACCACGTACTCCGGAACCCAGGAGCGCGAGAAGGTCGCGTCCACGGTCCGCGGGATCGTCATCAAGAAGCCCGGCGGGAGCGCCCCGACCGAGGGCGCCGTGTCCGAGGCCGAAATCCTCTTCCGGGTGCAGAAGTAACACCGCGCCAAGCCCCTTGCCCTTCGCACATGGGAAAAGCCCGGTGCGAAGGGCCGCGCCACGTTCCGCACCCAGCCGCTTCAACCTCCGGGGCACCGGTGACGCCGCGCACCGAGCGCACCAACCCCCGCCGGGCGTGTGAGCGGCGGGCGCCGCCCGCTCTCAACTTGAACTAGAGTTGACCCGTTCTCGTTTTGGTGCCCGAGGTCGTGTCATGTTGCCAACAGCGGTTCTGCTCCTTGTGGTCGCGGCCCCGCCCGCCCCGGCCGAGGCGTTCCAACGGGCCGAACGGCTCGCCGCGGCCGACAAATTTGGCGAAGCGGAACCGCTCTACCGCGTGGCCCTCGAAACCGACGACCGGTTCCTGAAGCGCGAAACGTACAACCGGCTGATGGGCCTCTACGTGCGCTCCGGGCGCCCCGACAAGGCGCTCCAGCTCGGTGAGCCGTTCCGCGCCTGGCTCGCCGTCGTCGGTAACCCGGACGGCCCGGGCGGGCTCGAACTCATCACCGCCCAGTGCCACCTCGACCTCGGGTACCCGGCTGAGGCCGAGAAGGCGGTCGCGGCGGCGCTCGGCTCGAAGCCCCCGCTTCCGCCGGGCCAGCGGCTCGATGCGCTCAAGCTCCGGGCCGAGGTCGCAACCCAAACGAGCAGCCCCACCGAGAAGCAGCACTGGGCCGACCTCGCGCGCGCCGCGGCCGACTACCTCGCGCGCGCCGAGCGGGCCAAGGACGGGCGGCTCCGGGTGACCGCCGGGCGGGCTCTCGCGGAGGCCCTCGCGCACCAGGGCGACCCCGCCGGGGCGCTCGCGGCGCTGGAGAAGCTCCCCGACCTGCACGACCAGCTCGGCGACCCGGCCGGGCGCGGCGAGACCCAGCGCCGGCGGGCCGCGCTGTTGGCCCGCCGCGGCAAGAGCGCCGCGGCGGAGGAGCTGTTCCGGGAGGCCCTCGCGCTCAACCGCAAGTACCAGCCCCAGGCGCGCCTGAGCGCGGGCGACATCCTCACGGAGTGGTCCACAGCGGCCCAGGCCGCCGGGCGCCCGGCCGACGCCACCAAGTTGCGCGCACAGGCCGCCGCCGAGTACAAGGCCGCGCTGGAGTCCGCCGACGCGGGCAGCGCGCTCGCGGCGTTCGTGCGGCTCCAGGCGCTGACCCGCTCCGCGAAGCAGTTCACCCAGGCCCTCGAAACGGCGCGCCAGGCCGGCACCCGGTGGGCCGGCGACGCGCTCCTCAACTCACGCCTGAAGTCCGACCAGGGCGCCCTCGAACTGATCGCCGCATCGTACCCGGCCGCGCGCACGCTGCTCGCCGCCGCGCTCGCCGACCTCGACGCGGCCCGCCCCGTGAACCTGCGCGCGGTGCCGAAGGTGCTGGTGAACCTCGCGACCGCCGAACTCGGGTGCGACGCGCCCGAAGCGGCCGAAGCCGTGCTGAACCGGTGCGCGGACCTCTACCAGAAGCACCGGCTCCCGCCGGACGTGCTGCGGGTCGAAACCGATTACCTGCGCGGCGTCGCGGCGTCCCGCACGGGGGACTTCGCCGGCGCGATGGGGCACTTCCGAAACGGCCTGGCGCTCTGCGACACGGTGGGGAGCGACGCCGACCCGGTGCGGTTCAACCTGTGGCTCAACATCGCACTGATCCACAAGGAGCAGGGCGGCACGGGCGCGGCCAGCGACGCGCTCGCCCGCGCCTCCGCGGTGCTGGGCCAGTTCGCCGAACGGGACGAGTTGAGCGCCGCGCTGATCGACTCGGTGCGCGCCGACCTGTACCTGTCCCAGGGGCGGATCACGGACGCGCTGGCGCTGGTGCCCGGGCTGGAGGCCGCGTGCACCAAGAGCGGCCAGCGCGCGGGGTACTTGTGGGCCACCGCGCAGCACGTCCGCGCGCTCGACCTCCTCGCGCGCAAGCAACTCGCCCAGGCCGAAACGGTGTGGCTCGCGCTCGCCAGGGGGCAACGGGCCGAAGGGCACATCCTGCTCGCCCGGACCCTCAACTTCCTCGGTGTGTGTGCGGAGCTGCGCGGCGCCAACGCGGACGCCGAGAAGCGGTTCGAGGAGGCCCGCGCGTTCCAGGCGGACCGCCCGCGGTGCCCGTCGGCGACCCGCGCCATTACCTACTGGCGGCTCGCGGTCCTTGCGGACAAGGCGGGCCGGAGGGCCGATGCCAAGAGGCTCATGACCGAAGTGTTCGACATCGCCGATCGCGCCCGGCTCAACACCTTCGGCGAGGCCGCCCAGCGGGCCCAGTACTTCGCCCAGTTCGCCCCCGCGTTCGAGATGCTGGCCGCGTGGTGCGCCCGCGACGGCGACGGCGAGGGCG
>DASWYH010000627.1:0-3238 GCA_036405095.1 Gemmata sp.
TGGGCGGAGGCGACCTGAAGGACCTCGAGAAGTGTATCGTCCAGTTGACCAACATCTACGCCGTCCACGTCCGCATCTCGCGCACCTACTACGTGTACACGTTCCGGCAATCGAACGACGCGGCGGCGTTCCTCGAGTACACCTACCACCGGATCTCGACCCTGCGGTACCTCGTAAAGCTGATCGCGGTTCTCGTGTGTGCGAATCGGAACACAGGGACGGCGGAGCGGGTGCGGAGCGCGTTTCGCAACCTGGGCCGGTTCTGGCGGTCGGTCGGGAGCGACATGTACCTCAACTTGGTGCGCCGCTTCCGGATCCGCGAGGGCACCGAACTGTACACCGCTCTCGATCCTACCGGAACCGAGGCCGCCGCAGCCGTGGACAGCAACAAGAGCCTGATCGGCGCGCTGAGGGTCCTCCACGCCAAGGAATCGGGGGCGCTGCTCCGGGCGTGGCAGCGGCACGAGCCCACCCTCCGCAGACAGTTGCCCCCGCAACAACTGCTCCACTGGTGCGACCGCCTGGCCGACGACGATCTCCCCTACCGGTGCGACCGGGTCGTCACCGACTACAACGATTCCGGAGTTCCGACGCCCCCGCCCGAGCGGGTGGTGATCTCTCCGGCCCTGAGCACGTTCCGCACCCTCTTGCGCGATCTGCGGGTCAAGCTCCTGGCGGAGCGAGGGGACTACGAGCGGGTGGTCGAGGAGCGCTACGAGGATCTGCGCCGCAAATCGGCGAGCCCCAACGGGTCCCCATTGGGGGAGCGGGTCGCGGAGATCGCGGATGTGATCGTCTCCCGGGGCGAGCCCCCACAATTGGGCCGCAAAAGGGCCAAGCGATTTCACACCCGGCTTCACGGCGCGCTCGACGTACTGAACGCGCTGATGAAGCGGGTCGCAGACCCCAAGCGTGACCTCGCGGTGTTGCGGCTGTTTCGCGCGCTGACACCGCTACAGCCCGGTCAGGGTGGTAAAACAGCGACGGGTGCTCCCGAGGTCAACGAAGACGCCGACCTGCCCCAGTTGCAGCCACTAGGCCGGGATCGCGAGCCCCAGTTCGAGCACCCGTGCCGGCACGAGGCGGTGCTGCGGTACTTCCACCTCCGCGCGGAGTTCGACCTGCGCTACATCTCCGTGTTCGCGTGCGGGTTCAACGGTGCCCCCGAGGGCCTCGCCGGGATCGACACCGATCGCGCCCTCGCCGCGGTCGACTGCGGTGCCGAGGAGAACCGGCGCCAGTTGCAGGCCCGAGCGTACCTGCCGCGGAGCGTCGTAATCGACCGGGGGCCGGACGGCACCTTGTATCCCCAGTACGGTACGGTGTTCAACAGCCTTCGCGCCCGCGCGTTTTGGATACAGGTGGTGCAGCAAGCCGGCACCCGCGACCCGGCGGACGAGGACCCGACATTCCGCCTCGCGTTCCAGACGGCGTTTCGGTACTTCGAGCTCGCCAAAGGGGGGCTTCAGGGCACCAACCCGCTGCTCCAAGCGTACGCGGAGTTGTACCAGGCGGAGGCGTGCCTGGGGATCGCCCGGTTCCACCTGCACCGGGCCGGCCCGGCCTCGGAACCCAACGGGGCGCCGGCGCCCGAGATCCGGTCCGCGCTGGTGGCCGAGGTCCGGTCCAAACACGAGACCGCGCGCGGGTGCTTGCGCCGGGCCGGCGATCTCTTACTCCGCTCCCGACGCAACGTGGTTTGGTGGCGGCTGTATTACACGCTGATCGCCCAGTACCACGCCGACCGGCTCCTGGTCGCTCTCGTCGGGAGGCTCCGCGAGTGGAGCACCGTACAGGGGCAAGCCGTGCAGTTCTTCCGGCGCCAAAGCAAGGCACCCGAAACCGCCGAGGAGCGCCAGCGGTTCTGGGCGGACGCCCGCGCCGTGGTGGAGGGCAGCAATCAGTTCGCGCCGTACCGGGGGCTGCCGGAAACGTTCAGCCGACTGCGCCGAGGGTACAACGCGCTGCGCAGAGCGTCCGAGTTCCGGCTCGACAGAGCACTCAACGACCCGTGGCTGCTCGGGATCGAAAGCCAGCTCACGCGGGTCGGGGTGGCGCTCGGGTTCACCGCCGCCTGCCAGGGGCGGGCGGGCGAGATGCCGGCGGAGGGCGCCCGGACCGACACCACGTCCCCACCGACCGAAGACGAACTCTACAATATCGCTTGTGAACCCGTCCGGATGATGCGCCGACTGGAGCGGCTGGCCCCGTCCACGGCGGCGAACTGGCGGGAGCCCGGCGAGCAGCCGGCGGAAGGCACCTCCCCCCAGCCGTCGCTCACGGAACCCGCCGACACCGAGCTCCGGGGGGACCTGTCCAAATTGATCCAAAATCCGCGCGATGAGGACATCTTCACACTGACCCGGAGCCTACTGACCAACCGTTACCTCTCGGGGCTCAGTGCCACGATCGCCGATTCCGCCGCGCCGCCCCCCTCTGCGGTTGGTGGTGATGCCGTATAACAATAAGCTCACCTGCACCGCCATCACCGGATGAGCTGTGCGTCACAAGTCAGCTGGCCGCGCCGGGTTCGGCGTCCGGAGTGAACCACCCCAGCGGCACGCCCTCATGCAGGGACTGCAACAGGGCCAGCGCCATCCACACCGCACCGCACCCGCGGCAGACGACCCGCCAGCTAGCACCCGGCCCGCGCGACCCGTTCAGGTGTCCGGTGGCGAGGTGCTCGGAGTCCGGCCCGCCACACCGCGGACACGCTTCCGGGGTGCGATGCTTGGTGGAACCCCGAGCCACTGCCGAAGTCTCCGCCGAACAGGTGGCTCGGGGTCACGACCGCCAATTCCAGCGCGGCGCCCGCGGTGCGGGCGCCGGGGGCTCCCTGAAGCGACCGTACTCCATTGCGGATGTGGTGGCCGCGACCGCGTGCGGGTGGCGCGGGCTGCCTGTTCCGACACGTTCCAAGCAGAGGCGGTTCGGAACGTTTCCCCTGGATCCCTTGATGACCTACGGCATTCGAGCCGTAGCTGAATCAGCGACAGTCTAACAATTTCGCGTCTGCGCTCGATTTTCTTGGGCGGTTGGGGGGCGCCCCGCGCGCCACCGGCTCGGGGGCCATGTCACCCGAGCCGGCGGCGCGGGCCAGCCCCAAACCGAGCACCTCCAGCGCCGCCGGCTCGGTCGCCTGGGGGCAGGTGGCGACCGCCGGTCACCACGATGGGTGTCCGCGTCGGTCGGCGCCACGAGCGCAGGCCGGCCAACGGACCCTCATCCGATTATTCAG
>DASWYH010000628.1:0-6310 GCA_036405095.1 Gemmata sp.
CTGGACTACGGCGTGCTCCGCGCACGGAGGCTGCTGACGCGTCGGATCGTGACGCACCGGGTGGCCGACACCGCGGCGGTGAAGCCGCTCGATTCCACCTCCGTGGGGCCGCCGGAGAACGCGCTGGCGGACCGGATGATGGGCACCTCGAACCGGGGCTACGAGCTGCGCTTCCGGGACGGGTCACAGGGGGAGTCGTACTTCGATTCAACCGCTCTCAGCTTCTCGGCGCTCATGCGGCACCAGGCGGGGGCGGCGGAGTCGGATTCCGGCAAGCATCCGACTCAGGCTTTGGGGCTTCGGCTTGAATATGGAAAATGATGCCCCGGCCGATGGGTCGGTTCGCGCCGCCTCAGTTCCACCGCATCGGCTTACCCGTCAGCCACGAGACGCCCACCGCGACGAGCATCAGCGTGACCGGCGCGAGCACCGGAACCGCCACGACCGCCGCCACGCCCACCGCGACCCACGGCAGGTCGACCACGAACATCAGGTACAGGCTGCCGAACAGCGCGGCTGCGACCGCCAGGGTGAACGGCACGAGGCGGCCGCTCCCGTACCCGCGCAGCGCGCCACGGGCGGAGTAGAAGAACAGCACCGCGAGGGCGACGGCCAGCGGGGTGTAGAGGAGGTACGCGATCACGCCGCCTCGTCCTTCTTCGGCTTCTCGGGCGGCGCGGGGATGCGCTCCCACCACTCGTGCGAGCACGACCTGCAGCGGTACTTCGTTTCCACGAACTTGCCGTCCGGCAGGTCCACCGTCTTCCGGGCGCGGAACATGTAGCCTCTGTGCTGGCACTTCGGGCAACAGCGGTCGGGGCGCTCGAACGGCGTCATCCAGCCAGCTCCGCGAGTCTCGGGGCAGAAGACTCGGGATATCGGCTCGTTGGGGTGCGGGGCTTGAGGGGTCGGCGGAGGTGATCGCTGGGAACACCGGAAGCCGGGTAGGGGTTACCTACCCGGCCCCGGCGTCTGGTGCCTCACCGGCCGCTCGCGGCGGGTGCTACCCGGCGGCGAACCGCAGGGGTAGCGAGAGTTTTTGGCGCGGAGCCCAGGCAAGGCACGCAGTCATTATCGGTGAAAGGCCGCGTGGACTTGATCGGGTTGCGGGCTTTTTCCGGTTATGCAGCGGTCGCCCGCCGCCCGCCTCATTCGTCGTACTTCAGCGGGAACTTTGGGGTGATCGCCTTGAAGCTGAGCCGGCCGCCGATGTCCTCGTCGGACTCCTCGACCTGCGTCCGGAGCACGATCCCCTCCCGCTGCACCTGCGGGTTCAGGGCACTCGTTCCTTCTGACGGGGCGACAAGCTCGTCCACCGTGTGGTTCAGGACGATCACCCCGAGCTGCGGCACCGCTTCAAGCCCCATCTCGGCCAGCACGGCGCGCTCCGTCGGGTGGTCGGCCAGCCGGTAGGTATCGACGTTCAGTACGCTGAACACCCGGAGCGTCACTTCCTTCAGGGCGTACTTGTTCTTCTGGATGCTCGGCCCGATCACCTCGGTCTGGAAGGCGACGTCGTGGCCGAGCCGCTCACGCACGGCGCGGCGCTTCTCATCGAGCTTGAGGCCCTTCGCCACGCGGGCCGGCGCGTTCGCCTCGTCGGCCTCGCCCATCCACAGGTTGCGGCTGCAGATGCCGAACTCGCCCTGCCGGAGGAAGGCGGTGAACGACGTGCCGTCGAGCTTCTCGGTCACACAGAACGTCTTACCCTTGTGTCGCCGGAGCACCTGCACGCGGGTCCGCCTCGCCGTGACCGTCGATGTCCTGGTGGTGAAGTTCGATCTTCGAGAGGGGACGCCGATGTCGAGGAGGTGGAGCAGACAGCCGAGGCGGTCCTTGCCGCCCGAATAACAGACTGCGATCACGTCGCACCGGTCGAGCGGAAGGAGCTTGAACGGGTCGTCGAGCGGCGGGTTGTCGAAGCGGGTTGGCTGGCGGGCCTGACCCTTACGCCCCCGCTCCCGAAAGGGAGCCGGGGCGTTTCTTTCTGTGCCCCCTTCACGTGCATTCGTAGACCACCTTCATAACACCCGCACCTCCTGCGCCCGCACGATCACCTTCTCCTGTTTGAACCGCTTCTCGAGCCGCTTGCGGTACTTCGTCCACCACGCCTCGTCGAGCCCCTCGGCCATCACCTCATAGATGACGATCTCGTCCTCCGCCGCCTCGGATGAGCCCTGCTTCCACAGCCCTTCGGCGGGCGCGCGGGTGTGGGCCGTCAGCCCGCCGAACTTCTCGGTCAGCTCGTCCGCCACGGCGCGGAACAGCCTCTTGGGGAGAGCCTTCCCCTTGTTGTCGTCGAGCGGGAGCAGGATGTGGATCAGGTGCATGTCAGGGATCGGACTCAAGGAATCGGCGGTTCTCGCACGCGTCACGCTCGCCCTCCCATCGGCGAGACCCGGGTGCAAATCCCGCACCGACTCAACTCGCCACGGTCGTCCGGTCGATACTCACATTCCGACGCGCTACGCGAGGTGAGCATGGGGCCGAAGGTGGTGAACGCCGGCGAGGGCCGGCGGCTGAGTGTGCTCGGGGATAACCAACTGATCCGTCTGGCCGGAGCCGATACCGGCGGGCTGTTCGCTCTGATCGAGCAGACCAATCCGCCGGGGGTCGGGGTGCCGCTGCACGTCCACGCGAACGAGGACGAGTTGTTCCACGTGCTCGAAGGGGCGATGGACTTCACCGTGGGCGGCAGAACCACCCGGGCCGAGGCCGGGGCGGTGGTGTTCCTGCCGAGGAACGTGCCGCACGGGTTCGTGACGGTGGGTCCGGGCATCACCCGCTCGACGGTGACCGCGTTCCCAGCGGGAATCGAGCACATGTTCGAGGAGCTGGGCGCGCTGCCGCCCGGGCCGCCGGTGATGGAGGCGGTGTTCGAGATCTGCGGCCGGTACGGCATCCGGTTCCTACAGCCGGCTGAGACGGGCGACGATCTGGCCGGAGTGTAGCTCACCCGACCCGCTTCTTGAGCAGCGCGATCTGCCCGGCGTGGTAGCCGAAGTGCTGGGCGGTGCCGTGCAGCATCACCGCCACAGGGTACGGCTTGCCCGGGACGGGCGCGCCCAACTTCGCCGCGTCCCGGCCCGCGATGACGTCGAGCGGTTTGTGGTGCTGGCGGTCGAGGTTGTCCAGCGCCGCCGCCCAGGCCGCCTCGCTCGTGTCGGTGGCGGGCGGGAAGTCGCCGGCGTCGGGCTCGGTGATCGGCTTCCACTCGGTGATGCGATCCGCGACGACCTCGACCCACGCCGCGGGGTGGTTCAAGACCCGCCTCAAGTGCTTGAAAAATATGAGCGAGGACGACGGGACCCGAACCCGCAATCACCGGACCGACAGACACAATACCAAACATCATCTGATCGACAGAGGTAATAAAACAACAAGCAACTTATGATGCCAAATGGTGAGCTGCAAGCCCGAGCAATTCGAAACGAAGCCGTGCAAAACAGAGCGGTATCTGCACATGTCGCAATGATGAGCCGGTAGAACCTCCGGACGGTGAACGGCACCGCTGCTCTGGGGGAAACGTGCCAGAGTTGTAAAGGTGTGAGGCGTGTTGGCGACGGTCACTTCCGCCGCGCCGGTCGGCTCACCTCCGCCGGCACCAGCTCCATGTCGTCCGGCCCGAGCTCGCGCCCGTCGTGGGCGTGGAACGCCAGCGGCTGGACCGGCTTGCGGTCCTTCTTGTCTATCAGAACGTAATCCGCCGGCCCACCGCACCCCTCGCCCCACTGGCGGATCGCCATCAGCACCAGGTACAGCCCGCGCCCCTTCTCGGTCAGCGCGTACTCGTGGTACGCGCTCCCCTCGACCGGAGTCTGTTGGAGCACACCGAGTGCGACCAACTTGCGCAGGCGGTCGGTCAGGATGTTCTTGGCGATGCCGAGGCTCTTCTCGAAGTCGCCGAACCGCCGGTCGCCGGCGAACGCCTGGCGCACGATCAGCACCGACCAGGTGTCGCCGATCGCTTCCAGGGAACGCGCCACCGGGCACTCGTCGTTCTCAAAACGCTTACGTTTCATGGCTTTCCTCCCAGACTGGGAGAAATTTCGGTTTCGGTTGCAAGGAACAACCACCTCCCATTGTATACCACGCCAGTTGCAACCTGCAACTATTCGAACCGGAGGCAGTCATGGCGAAGAAGCTCGCGGGCAAGGTGGCGGTGGTGACCGGCGCGTCCAAGGGCATCGGGGCGGAGATCGCCCGCCACCTCGCGACCGAAGGTGCGGCGGTGGTGGTGAACTACGCCAGCAGCAAGGCGGGTGCCGACAAGGTGGTGGCCGACATCACCGCTGCGGGCGGCAAGGCGGTCGCAGTGCAGGCCGACGTCGCCAAGCCGGACCAGGTGAAGGCGCTGTTCGCCCGCAGCCGGGAGGCGCTCGGCCCGGTGGACGTGCTGGTGAACAACGCGGGCGTCTACGAGTTCAGCCCGCTGGAGGCTGTCACCCCGGAGCACTTCCACAAGCAGTTCGACCTGAACGTGCTCGGCCTGATCCTCGCCACCCAGGAGGCGGCCAGTCAGTTCGGCGACCGGGGCGGGGTGGTGGTCAACGTCAGCTCGGTGGCCGCCGCCGCGGCGCTCCCCACTGCCTCCGTGTACAGCGCGACGAAGGCCGCCGTGGACGCGGTCACCCGGTCGCTGGCGGCCGAGTTGGGGCCGAAGAAGGTCAGGGTCAACTCGGTCAACCCGGGGATGATCGAGACCGAGGGCACCCACACCGCGGGCATCACCGAGAGCGAGTTCCGCAAGCAGATCGAGGCCCAGACCCCGCTCGGGCGCATCGGGCGGGTGGACGACGTCGCCCCGGTGGTCACGTTCCTCGCGTCCGACGACGCCAGGTGGGTGACCGGCCAGGTGCTGTACGTGTCCGGCGGCAACCGCTAACCCCCACTCGCCCTCACCCACGATCACACCCGCCCAAACGGGCGGAGGAGCGCTCACATGGCAGGCAAGCTCGACGGCAAGGTGGCGGTGGTCACCGGCGGCAACAGTGGGATCGGGCTGGCGACCGCCAAGCGGTTCGCGGCAGAAGGGGCCAAGGTGGTCGTCACCGGCCGCCGTCAGCCCGAACTCGACGCCGCGGTGAAGGAGATCGGGCACGGGGCCGTCGGCGTCCGCGGGGACGTGGCGAACCTGGCCGACCTCGACCGCCTGTACGCGACCGTGAAGGAGAAGTACGGGCGGGTGGACGTGGTGTTCGCCAACGCCGGCGGCGGCGAGTTCGCCCCGCTCGGCCAGATCACCGAGGAGCACTTCGACCGGGCGTTCGACACGAACGTGAAGGGGCTCCTGTTCACCGTGCAAAAGGCGCTGCCGCTGATGCCCGACGGCGGGGCGATCGTCCTCAACGCCTCGATCGTGTCGATCAAGGGGATGGAGGCGTTCAGCGTGTACTCGGCCACGAAGGCGGCGGTGCGGTCGTTCGCCCGGTCGTGGACGGCGGACCTGAAGGCCCGCAAGATCCGGGTGAACGCGGTCAGCCCCGGGCCGATCGAGACGCCCGCCATCGACGCCATCGCCGGGTCGGAGGAGAAGGCGAAGGAGTTCAAGGCCGGGATGGCCGGGCAGGTGCCGCTGGGCCGGATGGGCAGCCCGGACGAGATCGCCAAGGTCGCCGTGTTCCTGGCGTCCGACGACGCGAGCTACGTGGCCGGCGTCGAGCTGTTCGTCGACGGCGGGATGGCGCAGGTGTAACGGGAGAACCGCCCCACCGCCCGAAGGCGAACGGGGCGCGCTCCGACTGGGCAGGCACAACGGCGGGGAACCGAAACCGCTCGGCGGGTAGCGACCGAGTGCGCATGGCGCAGCCGGCGCCCCCGGCCCTTACCGTTCGGCGCGGAACCGCTTGCGGTAGTCACTGGGGGCGAGCGAGATGAACCGGAGGCAATTCGGCGGGGCGGTCGCGACGGTGCCGCACTCGGCACCGCGGGCCGGGCGGACGCGGCCGACGCAAAGGTCCAGGTGAGCGCGTACAAGCTCCCGGCCATGCGCGCGGGGCGCGAGCCGGAGGTCGGGATGCTGCTGTACCCCGGGATGACGCTCATGGACCTGCTCGGGCCGCAGACGGTCCCGTCCACCTCGTGTGGAAGAACACCGACCTGCTGGAGACGGGCTCCGGCGTCGTGCTCAAGCCGACGGGGGCGTTCGCCGACTGTCCGAAAGACCTCGACGTGATCTTCGTCGGCGGCGGGCCGGGGCAGATCGAGGTCATGCGGGACCCCGAGGCGCTGAAGTTCCTCGCCGACCGCGGCGCGCGGGCGAAGTACGTGACGAGCGTCTGCTCCGGGTCTCTGGTACTCGGCGCGGCCG
>DASWYH010000629.1:0-4448 GCA_036405095.1 Gemmata sp.
TGGCCTGTAACGATCCGAGCCCAGGGGCGCGCCCCTGGGCTCGGATCGTTACAGGCCACGCCAGCTGCCGCTTGTGCGGCCCGCGCCGAAACGCCGTGCTGTTGCCAGACGGGGCGAAGGCCAGAGGGGCGCCTCCGGCGCTCGCGGCACGCGAGTTGCTGTGCATCCCGGGCCTTTTTCCCTTTCGGAGCAGTTGATGCGGTTCCACGCCCTCGCAACCGATTACGACGGCACCATCGCTCACGACGGGGCCGTCGATGAGAGCACCGTCGCGGCCCTGGAGCGGCTGAAAAAATCCGGGCGCAAGCTCATCATGGTGACCGGGCGCGAGCTGCCGGACCTGCTCGCCATCTGCCCGTGCCTCTCCCTGTTCGATCTGGTCGTGGTCGAAAACGGGGCGGTGATCTACAACCCCCACACGAAAGAGACGCGGGTGCTCGCCGAGCCCCCGCCGCCGAAGTTCGCCGAAGCGCTCCGGAAGCGCGGGGTGAAGCCGCTCTCGGTCGGGCACGTCATCGTCGCGGCGTTCGTGCCCCACCAGAACACGATCCTCGAAACCGTCCGCGAACTCGGGCTCGAGCTCCAGGTGATTTTCAACAAAGACGCGGTGATGGTGCTCCCGTCGGGCGTGAACAAGGCCACCGGGCTCGCCGTCGCGCTCGAAGCCCTGGGGCTGTCGCCGCACAACACCGTCGCCGTGGGCGACGCCGAGAACGATCACGCGTTCATGAAGGTGTGCGAGTGCGCCGCGGCGGTTGCGAACGCGCTCCCCGCCGTGAAAGAGACCGCGGACATCGTCATGAAGGGGGCGCGCGGGGCCGGGGTGACGGAACTCATCGACAAGATGATCGCCGACGACCTCTCCGATCTGAAAACGCTCGCGCGGCACCGCGTGCCCGTCGGGGCGGCCGAGGGCGGGCAGGAAGAAACCGTGGACCCCGCCGGGGCGGGGGTGCTGGTGTGCGGCACCTCCGGGAGCGGCAAATCGACCCTCACCACGGCCCTCATGGAGCACCTCGCCGACGCGGGCTATCAGATACTCGTTGTCGACCCCGAGGGCGATTACACGAACCTCGACTTCGCGCACGTGATCGGCAACACGAACCAGGCGCCGCGCCCCGGGGACGTGACCGAGGCGCTCCGGGACCCGAAGCGCTCGGTGGTGGTGAACCTGCTCGGCGTCCCGCTCGCCGACCGGCCGGCGTTCTTCGCGCAGCTGCTCCCGCGCGTTCTGGAAGAGAAGGCCCGCACCGGCCGGCCGCACTGGCTCGCGGTGGACGAGGCGCACCACCTGCTCCCGGTCGGCCCGGACGCCGCCAACCTCGCCACGCACCTGCCCGACCGGGGCACCCTGTACATCACCGTTCACGCGGGGGCGATGGAGCCCCGCGCGGTGGAACACGTGCGCACGCTCCTGGTCATCGGCGCGCACCCGGCGGCGACGCTCGGCGAGTTCTGCAAAGCGACCGGCGAGAAGAACCCGAAGTGCCCGCCGGTCGCGGGCGACAAGCTCCCCACCGGCGACGCGCTCCTCTGGCACCGCGGGCAGGCGAACGCGGTCCTCGTTCACACGAAGCCGCCGCGCACGGAGCGCAAACGGCACTCGCGCAAGTACGCGGAAGGGAACCTGGGGCCGGAACGCAGCTTCCACTTCCGCGGCCCGGACGCGAAGCTCAACTTGAAGGCGTCGAACCTGTTCATGTTCGTGCAACTCGCCGACGGTGTGGACGATCTGACGTGGGAGTTCCACCGCACGCGGGGCGACTTCTCGAACTGGGTGCGCTTCCAGATCAAGGACAACCCGCTCGCCGACGAACTCGCCGGGATCGAGGCGGACCCGGGCGCGGGCCCGAAGGACACGAGGGCCGCGGTGCGGGCCGCGATCGAGGCGCGGTACACGCTCCCGAGCGACGCCCCGAGCGGCCAGATCGACTGAACCGGACTCCGCCGGGCGCCGGGGCGGTCCCCAGCGGAGCCGATCCCCTTTTACGGCGGAGCGGTTATCGCGCAGCCGCACCGTGTCGTCATTCTCTCCCCGCCGGTCAGCGAAGGTCGTCCGGATCAGCACCGGCCCCGTGTCCAGGAACGCGGAAACGGCTCACATCCGTTCGGGTCCACAGCGCCCGCGCTCATGCCAGCGGTCGGAACGTGCGCTTCGCGCACCGCCGGCCCGTTCCGTTCGGGCGCGCAGACGCGAGCCGGATCCGCCGAACCCGTTCTCCCGTTCCGTTGTCAGGATCGGTACCCTGACACGAGATGAGACACGCAACGGGGCGGGGAAGTCATGGCGAACGGGGCACTGCCGGCCAATTGGGAAGCGCTGTCACATTCGGCGCGGGTGCGCAAAGCGATCGAAGTCGGGAAACAATCGCGAGCGGAAGCCGGTGCCGCGCGGTTGCTCAACGAATGGCGGGCCGGCGGGTTCACGCAGCGCTTGCTGGCGACCTTCGCGGGTTACGGCAGCCGCGACTCAACCGCCCTCGCCCGACTCGCCGCCGACCCGTCCCGGCTGATCGCCCGCGCCGCGCTGGCGGTGCTGTGCGGCGTCGGGGACGACGGTTCCCTTCTCGATGCGCTCCGCGCGCTCCCGCCGAAACGTGCGGCCCGGGTACTCTTCGGGTTGCTGCCGTCCCGGTCGAACGCGGTTGATCGCTTCGTAACGGAGCGCGCCGAGGAAGGCGACGCGAGCGCGTGGCCGCTCGTGCCGCTCGGTTCCGCGCCCGTACTCGATCGGTACTTCGCACGGGCCGCGGAGCGCGGGGGCGAGGTCTTCTGGCGCCGGCTCGCCGCGCGGCACCCGGAGCGGGCCGCGGCCGAGATCATCGCCCGGCTCGATGCGACCACGAACCCGGACGGCCTCCTCTTCGGGTACGCGCGAACCGTGGCCGCGCTCCTGTCCGACCACGACCCGGAAGCCGCCCTCACGGTCTTAGCGGCCCTGCGCCGACACGTCCCCCTCACAACGGTCTCGCTCCAGGCGCTCGTCAACCGCCGGCCGGTTGCGGTCGCGGACCTCGTCCTCGGCACGAACGAGGTGGTCGGGGTGAACTTCGAGCGGGTCGCGCACCGGCTCGATGTCCCGCGGATCGTCGCGCTGTTCCGCCGCGGGCCGCACCTCTTGCGGAACCCGGACCGGTGGCTCGCGGGCCTCGCGCCCGCGGACCGCCTTGCGGTCTACCGAGAACTCGCCCCCGCGTGGACCGCGGCCGACGGGACCGTCGCCCTGGCCGTTCTCCGGCGGCTCCCGACCGCGGCGCGCCAGGACGAAGCCCGCCACGTGGCCGCGCTCCCCGTGCTGGCGACGCGCCCGCTCCAGCGGCTGCCGTTCGTGGGGCTCCTGCCGTGGGACGAGGCGCGCCCCCAGGTCCAGCCGTGGCTGGGGCACCCGGAAGCCGAGAACCGGGCCGCCGCGCTCCAGGCGCTGTGCGAGGTCACGCGGTACGACCGCGGGCGGCTCCCGGAACTGCTCGAACTGCTCACCGCCCGCAAGCACGAACAAGACCCGGTGCGGGTGGTGTTCCTCACCGCTCTCGCCGCGCTCCCGCCGGGGCGCTGGAGGGCCGAACACCTCCCGGCGCTCGCCCAGGTGATCCGCGACGCTCTCGACGCCGCCGACCTTTCGACCGGCAGCACGTCGGCGCTCGGTCGGCTCGTCTTCGGCCTCTTGCCGTTCCACCCGGAGTGGGTCGTTGAGCAACTCGCCGAGGTGACGCGCGAGCGCGGGTTCCCCGGTTGGACCGGCCGGATGCTCACCGCGGAAGAGGTGCGCCGAATCGCCCCGGCCCTCACACCGGTTGCCGAGACCTGGCTGGACCGCGAGAACGAGAGCCGGGTCGTCGCGCTCGCGGCCACCGTCGGCCGGCGGCTCCCGCACTGGCCGGCGCTGGTCGCGCTGCTGGAGCGGCTGGTCCGCGGCCCCTCACGCGACCACACCGCCGCGGGGGCAATGGCGCTGATCGCGGAGCACGTCCGGACCGAGCGCGAGCGCGTCATTACCGCCGCGCTCGCCAAAGACGAGAGCTGGGTGCTCCAGCCGCCGGTGATGAACTTCCTGCACGCCCGGCGCCAGGAGTTGCTCACGCCGTTCCTCGGGCAGCGGAGCTATTCCGGCCGCTTCAGCACCGGGAAGGTGCGCCACGTGCTGCCGTTCGCCGCGGGGTTCGCGCGCTGGACCGACACCCAACAGAACCTGTTCGCCGGAACGCTGGCCGAACTGGCCCGCGCGCCAAGCAAAAAGAACGACGCACAGGTGACCTGGGACGTGCTGTTCGCGGTGCGACGCCTGCCGGCCGTGCCCGCGGTCGGTCCGGAGCAGCTCGTCGAACTGGCGCGCGACCCGCGCCAGGCGGTCCAAGAAACCGCCGTGCGCGCCCTCGGCCGACTCGACGCGCGGCAGGGCGTCCCCGAGTTGCTCGACGCGCTCGGCGGCGCACGGGCGCGCTGGGCGG
>DASWYH010000630.1:0-8829 GCA_036405095.1 Gemmata sp.
GGCTTCGCGCACCTTCTGGACGGCGGGCAGGAGCAGCCCGATGAGGATCGCGATAATGGCGATCACCACCAGGAGCTCGATCAGGGTGAACCCACCCCGGCCCGGACGGGCCTTCGACGCGGACATGAAGAGGCTCCTTCAAGCGAAGAACGGGGAGAATGGAACGCAGATGACCAGACGCCCCACGGTGTGTGGGCCGTTGCCGAGCGGTGAACACTGAGTTTGGTTGTCGGGCCTGATGTACCGTGCGAGGCGGCACATGGGTGCAACTACAACATTGCTTCGGCGTTACGAGAGGTCAAGGGCGAATTTCAACGGATTCCGCGGGTCGCGTTCGGCGGGCAGCCAGGGACGAAAAATCGGTGGGCCGCGGACGGGGCGTCCGCAGCGCGGCGTGTGGTGCGGCGAACCGGTTCTCGGCGGAACACCGCGACCCGGAGCGCGGCGGACGGGACGTCCGCGGTCCCAGGAGAAGACGCGCCGAAGACGCAGTGGCCGACCGGGCCGCGTGTGGTGTCGCGAACCGGTGCTTGGCGGAGCACCACGGCCCGGAGCGCGGCGGGCGGGATGCCCGCGGTCCCAGGAGAAGCCACCGCGGCGTGTGGTGCGGCGAACCGGCTCTCTCAGCGGAGCACCACGGCCCGGAGCGCGGCGGGCGGGACGCCCGCGGTCCCAGGGGAAGACGCGGCAGCGGACCCGGTTCGTAAAAGGCACCGCTTCACCGGGTTTGTGCGCCAGTTGCGTGTGCCCCCGACGGTCCCGGCACACTCACCGCGCGGTTCCTGTCTTGAAGACCACTTTATAACTCCAACAATACTCACATCAGCGCTCACTCCACCCTGGCCGCGGGTTTCAGTCATGCCAAACAGCTTCGGAAGCCTCTCCACCCTCTCCGTCGGCGGCAAGCCGTACACGATCCACAAGCTCGCGGCCGTCGAAGCGGTTCACCCACAAGCGAAGAAGCTCCCGTTCTCGCTCAAGATCCTTCTGGAGAACCTCCTGCGCAACGAGGGCGTGAGCCTCGCGGTGCGCAAGGCGGACGTGGACGCGCTCGCGCTGTGGGACCCCAAAAAGGAGCCGAGTGTCGAGATCGCGTTCACCCCGGCCCGGGTGCTGATGCAGGACTTCACCGGCGTCCCGTGCGTCGTGGACCTCGCCGCGATGCGCGACGCCATGAAGATGCTCGGCGGCGACCCCGCGAAGATCAACCCGCTGGTCCCGGTCGAGCTGGTGATCGACCACTCGGTCCAGGTGGACGAGTACGGCACCGACCGCGCGTTCGCGGACAACGTCCACCTGGAGTACGAGCGGAACCAGGAGCGGTACGTGTTCCTGCGGTGGGGGCAGAACGCGTTCCAGAACTTCCAGGTGGTCCCGCCGGGCACCGGGATCTGCCACCAGGTGAACCTCGAGCACCTCGCGCGCAGCGTGTTCGTCGACCCGCACGGGAGCGCGTACCCCGACACCCTCGTGGGCACCGACAGTCACACGACGATGATTAACGGGCTCGGGGTGCTGGGCTGGGGCGTCGGCGGGATCGAAGCCGAAGCGGCCATGCTGGGCCAGCCCGTTTCGATGCTGATCCCGCAGGTCATCGGCTTCAAGCTCTCGGGCAAGCTCGCGCCCGGGGCCACCGCCACGGACCTCGTGCTGACCGTCACGCAGATGCTCCGCAAGAAGGGCGTGGTCGGGAAGTTCGTGGAGTTCTTCGGCCCGGGGCTCGCCGACCTGCCGCTGGCCGACCGCGCGACGATCGCGAACATGGCGCCCGAGTACGGGGCGACGTGCGGCATCTTCCCCGTGGACGCCGAAACGATCCGCTACCTGACCCTCACCGGGCGCCCGAGCGAACTCGTGAACCTGGTCGAAGCCTACTACAAGGAACAGGGGCTGTTCCACGACGCCCACACGCCGGAAGCGAACTACACCGACACGCTCCACCTCGACCTCTCCACCGTGGAGTCGAGCCTCGCCGGGCCGACCCGCCCCCAGGACCGCGTCGCGCTCAAGAACATGAAGGCGTCGTTCACGGAGGCGCTGCCGAAGCTCAAAGCGGGCGTCAAGAAGCCGACGAGCGTGCCGCTCCCGGTGGCGCCGGTCTCGGGGCCGTTCGGGGCGAAGGACGTGCCCGCCGGGCCGGTCGTGCCGCCGGGTTCGCTCCACGACGGCTCGGTGGTGATCGCGGCCATCACGAGCTGCACCAACACGTCGAACCCGTCGGTGATGATGGCGGCCGGGGTGCTGGCGAAGAAGGCCGTCGAGAAGGGCCTCAGCACCCAACCGTGGGTGAAGACCTCCCTCGCCCCCGGGTCGCAGGTGGTCACCGATTACCTCACGAACGCGGGCGTGCTGCCCGACCTCGAAAAGCTGCGGTTCAACGTCGTCGGGTACGGCTGCACGACCTGCATCGGGAATTCCGGCCCGCTCCCGGACGCGGTCTCGCGCGAGATCGGGGCCGAGGGGCTGGTGGTGTCCGCGGTGCTGAGCGGGAACCGGAACTTCGAGGGCCGGGTGCACCCCGAGGTGCGCGCGAACTACCTCGCGTCGCCGCCGCTGGTGGTCGCGTACGCGCTCGCCGGGCGGGTCAACATCGACTGGGACACCGAACCCGTCGGCACCGGAGCGGACGGGAACCCGGTGTTCCTCAAAGACATCTGGCCCACGCACGAAGAGGTCTCAGCGGCCGTCGCGAGTTCCATCAAGAAGGAGGCGTTCGAGCGCATTTACGGGTCCGTTTACGAGGGCGACGCGTCGTGGAAGTCGCTCCACGTGCCCACGGGCAACCTGTACGCGTGGGACGCGAGTTCGACCTACATCGCGAACCCGCCGTACTTCCGCGGCATGGGCGTGATGCCGCCCGCGATCGCGGAGATCACCGGCGCGCGCGTGCTCGCGCTGCTCGGCGACAGCATCACCACCGACCACATCTCCCCGGCGGGCAACATCAAGAAGGACTCGCCCGCCGGGAAGTACCTCCTCGACCACGGGGTCGAGCAGAAGGACTTCAACCAGTACGGGGCGCGCCGCGGGCACCACGACGTGATGATGCGCGGCACGTTCGCCAACGTGCGCCTGCGGAACCGGCTGGTGCCGCTCCGCGACGACGGCTCGCCGGTGGAAGGGGGCTTCACCCGGCACCTCCCCGGCAAGGAGGTGGTGAGCATCTTCGACGCATCGATGGCGTACCAGAAGGACGGCATCCCGCTCATCATCCTGGGCGGCAAGGAGTACGGCTCGGGGTCGAGCCGGGACTGGGCCGCCAAGGGTACGAACCTGCTCGGGGTGAAGGCGGTGATCGCGGAGAGCTACGAGCGGATCCACCGCAGCAACCTCGTGGGCATGGGCGTGGTCCCGCTCCAGTTCAAAGCGGGCGAGAGCGCGGCCAGCCACGGGCTGACCGGCGAGGAGACGTTCGACATCGGCGGCCTGGTCGCGGGCCTGGAGAAGAACTTCGACGGGCCGGCGCGGGAGCTGACGGTCACCGCGACCCGGCCCGACGGAACCACGGTCGCCTTCAAAGCGGTGTGCCGGATCGACACCCCGCAAGAGGTGCAGTACTACAAGAACGGCGGCATCCTGCCCTACGTCCTGCGGCAGTTGCTCGCAGCGCGGTAAAAGTGCACAACCGGCCCTGCTCGTGAGCAGGGCCGGTTTCGGCTCGCCCCTCACGGGACGCACACGATGTTAGCGCTGCCCCTTCTCGCGCAAAACAACGGCCCGCCCGTTGGGGCCTTCTTCATTCTGTTTTCGGTCTGCTGCGGGTTCTACCTCCTGGCGCTGATCCCCTGGATCTTCTTCCTGCGCACGCTCTCGCAGGCGCTGGCGCAGTGCCACCCGTCCGTCCGGACGATGGAGCCGGGGCAGGTGTGGCTGAACTTGATCCCGCTGTTCAGCTACGTGTGGATCTTCATCACCCAGATCCGCGTCGCCGAATCGCTGAGGGAGGAGTTCCGCGACCGCGGGTGGCACCGGCGCACCGAGGACTACGGCCAAACGATGGGCATCACGAGTAGCGCGCTGATCCTGGGCAGCCAGTTGATGAGCTACTGCGGGCTCCCGGTCCTCGTGGCCGGGTTCGTGTGCTGGATTCTGTACTGGATGAAGATCGCGGACCTGGGCCGGCAGCTCGCGTTCACGGGCGAGCAGTACGAAGACGAGTACGACGACGATTACTACGTCGACGAGAACGATCACCGATACCCGGACGATGGCGGCCGAGACGAGCGGGACCGCCGCGACCGCGGAGACGACCTGAAGCCGTAGGAGCGCCCGCGGGGTGACCGGTAGTTCACCCCGCGGACGTGTGGTATCAAAGTCCCCCGAGCGGCACAGCGCGGACCCGGGGCTGAGGGACGGAACCCCTTCGGGGCCGGGCTTCCAAGGTGGTGACGGGAGTAACGTATTCGGTAGTGCTTACGCTGAATGAGCCCTGTGAACGCGAGCTCACGCCCGGCGTCATTCAAGATGACGCCTGAATTTCCAGCCCTTGATTTTCAGGCACGTTTCGACGCTACTGCTCATTCGATCACTAGCGCCACCTTGGAAGCCCGGCCCCTTCGGGGTACAAACCCGTGGTCTTCTACCCCGAAGGGGTTGCATCCCACAGCCCCGGGTGCGCGTTGCGACCCGGGGGGCTCACAGCCCCGGGTGCGCGTTGCGACCCGGGGAACAGGGGGCGGTACGAATCGGGGTACTCGCTTCCGCCGCGGTGCGGACTACCATTGACAAGGGCGCCCGCTCTTTACGCTCTCGTGTGGCCCGCGGTGAACGAATCCCGTCCGTGGTGGCTGTGGCCGAACCTCCTCGCGCTTGACGCGGTCGCGGTCGCGGTCACGTGGCAGGTGTTCTTCGCGTCCGTCGGCGGCGTCGCGGTGCCGGTCGCGTCGGTCGTGGTGCTCGGGTTGGCGGTGTGGGCCGCGTACCTCGCCGATCGCGCGCTCGACGCGCGGCGCGGGGCCGCGCCCGCCGCCCGGCACCGGATCGCGGGCCGGTACGCGCGCGTGTGGGTGTGGGCCACGGTCCTGGCGCTGGTGCTGGCCGTTCTCGTGGGGCTCACCCTGCCGCGAACGTACATCCGCACCGGCCTCGCGGTCTCGGCGGTCGCGCTGGGGTACTTCGCGCTGGTCCACGTCGTCCGGTCGCACCGGTTGCTCGGTCGGGGCGTGAAAGAGGCGTCCGTCGGGCTCGTGTTCGCCGCGGGGGCCGTGTTGCCGCTGCTCGCGGAGGGGCACGCGGCCGCGGAGTGGCTGCCCGGCGCGTTCGCGTTCGCCGCGCTGTGCTGGCTCAACTGCCTGCTCATCAGCCGGTGGGAAGAGGAGCACGGGCGCGGGCCACCCGTGTGGCTCGTGGTCACCGTGGGGGCCGGGGCCGCGGGGGCCGCGCTCGGCGCACCGGGCACCGTGGCCGGCGCCGTGTGGGTGAGCACCGCGGCGCTCGCGGGCCTCCACGCGGTGCCGGGGCTGTCGGTCCGGGCCGCCCGCGTGCTCGCGGACGTGGTCCTCCTCTCGCCCCTTCTCGTCGCGGTGTGGACGTGACCCCGAAACCCCACTTCGACCGCCTCGCGCCGGCGTACCTCACCCTCGAACGGCTCGCGTTCGGCGGGGCGCTGCACGGGTGCCGAACCGCGCACCTCGACCGGGTCGGCGGGTGTCGCAGGGCGCTCGTCCTCGGCGACGGCGACGGCCGGTTCCTGGCGGACCTGCTCGCCGCGCACCCGCACATCGAAGCGGACAGCCTCGACATCAGTTCCGGGATGATCGCGCTGGCCCGCGACCGCCTCGCCCGGGTGCCCGGCGGGTCCGCCCGCGCGCGGTTCGTCGTCGCCGACGCGCGAACGGACCCGCTCCCCGGCGCCGGGTACGACCTCGTGGTGACGAACTTCTTTTTGGACTGCTTCCCGCGCCCGGATCTCGAAGGCATCATCACCCGGATCGCGGGCGCGTGTGTACCGGGGGCGCTGTGGGTCGAGGGCGACTTCCGCGTGCCGCCGGGCGGGTGGGAGCGGCCGGTTGCGAAGCTGTTGCTCGCGGGGATGTACGCATTTTTTCGCTTAACCGCCCGCCTCCCGGCACGGGAACTCGTGGACCCCGCCCCGCTGCTCGCCGCCGCCGGGTTTCGCCAAGTTGCGGTGGTCGAACGGCTGCGGGGGTTCCTTTCGGCGCGGCTCTGGGTTAGGGCGTAGCCGGGCGTTCGTCTTTCTTTCTTCCCCGCGCCTTCGCGGAACGTACACTCAATCCGTAGCCCCTCTCCCGCTTTTACCTCAGAAGGGTATGCCATGCGTTCGCTGTTCGCGCTGGTCGTGTGCGCCGGGGTGGTCGCTCCCGCCGCCGCCCAGGAGAAGTTGAAGGTCGGGGACAAGGCCCCGCCGGTCAAGGCCACCAAGTGGCTGCAAGGGGCCGAGGTCAAGGAGTTCGCCGAGGGCAAGACCTACGTCATGGAGTTCTGGGCCACGTGGTGCGGCCCGTGCATCGTCATGATGCCGCACATGGGCGAACTGCAGGCCCACTACAAGGACAAGGTGACGTTCATCGGCTACTCCGCCAAGGACCCGAACAACACGCAGGAGAAGGTGACCGCGTTCGTCGAGAAGCGCGGCCCGAAGCTCGGGTACACGTTCGCCTATGCCGACGACCGGGAGACCTACGACGCGTGGATGAAGGCCGCCGGGCAGAACGGCATCCCGTGCTGCTTCGTGGTCGATAAGGCCGGGAAGATCGCGTACATCGGGCACCCCATGTACCTCGACGTGGTGCTCCCGAAGGTCGTCGCCGGGAAGTGGACCGGGGCCGACGCGGACGGCATGAAGGCGGTCGAGAAGGACGTGAGCGCGGTGTTCATGGCGACCCGGGACGCGGACCCCGAGGTGTTCCTGACGGCGCTGGCCGACTTCGAGAAGAAGCACCCGGAACTGGCGAGCATCCCCTACTTCCAGGGGCCGAAGCTCGCTTCGCTCGTCAAGGCGAAGAAGACCGACGAGGCCAAGAAGATGGCCGAAGCGCTCGTCGCGAAGGGCATCAAGACCGAAGACACGGGCATGCTGCGGAACGTGTCGGGCGCTCTGACGGGTCCGGCCGCGAAGGAGAACAAGGAACTGCTGGCGCTGGGGCTGAAGGCCGCCGAGGCCGGGGTGAAGGTCGCCGGCGAGAAGGACGCGGTCGCGCTGTACTTCCTGGCCGAAGCGCACTTCGCCGCCGGGGACAAGGCGAAGGCCAAGGAGATCGGCGCAAAGGCCGTGTCCGTGGCCGAGGGCGGCATCAAGACGCAGCTCGAAAGGCTGACGAAGAAGTACGAAGACAAGAAGGACGAGAAGAAAGACGAGAAGAAGGACTAAGTTCGCGCCGCGCCCGTCGCGCCCGAGTGCGCGGCGGGCCGTTCCGTTCACCTCTCGTCTTCGGGCTCCGTTAACTCTTGTGAGTGTCGTCGCTTGAGTCGGGCTCACTTCCGCGGCGCGATCACGTCCTTCCCGACCCACGGGCGCAGCACTTCCGGGATCACCACCGAGCCGTCGGCCTGCTGGTAGTTCTCCAGGATCGCCACCAGCGCCCGCGTACACGCGACCGCGGTTCCGTTCAGCGTGTGAACGAATTTGGTGCCCTTGAAGCCCTTCCCCTTGTACCGAATTCCGAGCCGGCGGGCCTGGAAGTCGGTGCAGTTCGAGGTGCTCGTGATCTCGCCGTAGGCGCCGCCGGTGCCGCGCCCCGGCATCCACGCCTCAAGGTCGTACTTGCGGTACGCCGGGCCGCCGAGGTCGCCGGTTGCGGTGTCGATGACGTGGAACGTGAGGCCCAGGCCCTTGAAGATCTGCTCTTCGAGGGCACGAATCTCCTCGTGGATCGCGTCGCTGTTCTCGGGCGTGCAGAACGCGAACATCTCCACTTTGGTGAACTGGTGGACGCGGTACAGGCCCCGCGTGTCGCGCCCGGCGGCGCCGGCCTCGGTGCGGAAACAGTGCGAGAGCCCGACGTAGCGTTTCGGGAGTTCCGATTCGTCGAAGATCTTGTCGCGGTGCATCCCGCCGAGGGTGATTTCGGCGGTGGCGATCAGGCACAGGTCGGTGTCCGCGACGGTGTACACTTGGCGGGTATCCGGGTTCGGGTCGCGGGGCATGAACCCGATCCCTTCAAGCACCTCGACGCGGGCGAGGTCCGGCGTGATGATCGGCGTGAAGCCCGCTCTCACCGCGGTCTGCATCGCGTACTGCACGAGCGCGATTTCGAGCAGCGCGGCCTCGTTCTTGAGGAAGTAGAACTTCTGCCCGGCGACCTTCGTACCCGCCTCGAAATCGGCGAGATCGAGCGCCTCGCACAAATCGACGTGGTCTTTCGGTTGGAAGTCGAATTTCCGCGGCTCCCCGAACTGCGCGACCACCGCGTTCGCGTCCTCCCCGCCGACCGGGGCGCCGGGGTGCGTCATGTTCGGGATCTGGAGCAGGTTCAGCAGCAGGTCGCCGGCGATGATCTTCAGTTCGGCGTCGATGACCCCGACCTCTTTGTCGATGGCCGCTCCCTGGTCCTTGAGCGCCTGTTTTTCTTCGGGCGTCTTCGCGGTCGGGAACTTCTTGCTGATCTCGTTCTTCTTGGCGGCCGTTTCGCCGCGGGCCTTTTCCAGTTCCTTGCGCTTCTGCTCGAACGCGATCACGCGATCAACGGCCACGTCGGACACGCCGCGGTTCTTGCAGTTGAGCTTTACGGCGTCCGCGTTGTCGCAAATGAATCCGGCGTCGAGCATGGCCTTGTTCCGTTGAGCTGCGGTGAGAGCGGGTTCATCAGACAGGATAGGAACCGCGCCGGGCTGGTTCACCAGATCGGGTCGTGGCCGAGCATCCGGCGC
>DASWYH010000631.1:0-14086 GCA_036405095.1 Gemmata sp.
GCCGGACTGGGCGACCTCGTAACCAACACCACCATCCGGCACCTCGTACTGCGCGCGATGTCTCCGGACGCGCTCACGCGAATCCTCTCGGTGCCAGCGGCCCAGGCGCTCACCGGGCTAACGGTCTACCCGGATGCAAGCGACCCGGGCGCGGGCGACGCCCTCGTTCGTGCATTGAGCGCTTCAAAAGTCATGGCGAACCTGGAGCACCTGGAACTGTTCTGCAACGCGACCGTAACCGGATTGAGCGCGCTCAAAGCCGCCCCCGGCCGGCTTTCGGCCCTCGTCGGCCCGGCGCTGTTCGGGAGCGCGCAGGACATTTCCGGACTCGTCCAGTGCAACTGGTTCCGTGAGCTGCGCGAGGCCCAGCTTCGATCCGCGGATCGCTCCCTTCAGAGGCACCTCCTGGTTGCTCTGGCGAACCTGCCACACCTGGAAGCATTCAACATCCAGCTGATGTACTCAACGGCAACATTCATGGCATTTCGCGCCGCCGGTGGGTTCCCCGAACTCGCGCGCCTGGAAATCAGCGGCTAGGCCGCCGCAGAGCGCATCAGCGCCAGCATCGCACGCGGCCGATTCCCGCGGCTCGCGGACCTCACCCTTCCCCACCTGCGCGACGAATGGCTTGCTCCGTTGCTTGGTGCAAAGTGGTTCCACCAGAGTCGCGTGCTCAACTTCTCCGACGGCTACCTCACGGACAAGGGCATCAGCGCCCTGTCGAAGAGCGCGGCGGCACCGAACCTCCGCGTTCTGCGGGTCGCACACAACCGGTTCGCGAAAGCAGGACTGGCGGCGCTGGGCACCGGCGCCCGGTTCCCGAACCTCACCAGCCTCGATGCGAGCACCGGGAACACACAGGTCCGGCCCGCAACCGCGGTCCGGTTCGCGGCCGAATTCAGCCTCCCGCGGGTCCGCCACCTGAACCTCAGCGGGTGGCCACTCGGCGACGCGGGCGCGAAGGCACTGGCCGCGAACCCGCACTTCGCAACCCTCACCCGGTTGTCGGTGCGGCGGTGCAAGCTCGGCGAGCGCGGGTTCACGGCCCTGGCCCGGTCGCCGCACTTGCAACAACTGATAGAACTGGATGTCGGGACCAATACCCTGAAGAAAGCGACGGCGCTGCTCGATCCCGAGGTGCTCCCCCGGCTCACCCGGATCGATTTGTCGGACAACCCGATCGCAGCCGCGGACCGCGAACACCTGCACCGCGCCCGCGGGCGGTTGGCGTGAACCCGGACCGGCCGCGGTCCCGCGCTCACGCGCCCCGAACGGCTCTCGATGATCCCGGCGCGTATGGGCGCCCCGCCCGCGGTCCTCAAAGGCCATTCAGGAACCGCACATGAGCGACCAAGACGCGCTACTGGACGCGATCCGCGAGCACCCGGACGAAGACACGCCCCGCCTCGCCTACGCGGACTGGCTCGACGAACACGCGCCGGACACCGGCCCGTCCCCCGCGCGCGGGCCGTCGGCACGGGCGGACTACATCCGCGTGCAGTGCGCGCTCGCCGGGCGCCCCTACGACAGCCCCGAATACCCCGCTCTCCTCGAACTCGAAGAGGAACTGGCCCGGTGGCTCGACGCCCACGCGGGGAGCAGTCACCCCGAACTGCCCGACGACCTCGAGTGGACGAAGAGCTTTTCCTACGGGGCCGACGAATCGTACCGGCGCGGGTTCCCCGAGGAGGTCGAGTACACGGACTACGACGAGGAGCCCGAGGAGAACGTCGAGCGCATCACGGTGGCGCTGGAAGAAGCTTTCACGAGCGTCACGATCCGCTCGTTGCGGCTCGGAGACGCCTACGGCGCGGAGATCGAGGGGTTGGCGAACAACCCGGTCTCGGCCCGGCTCCGCGGGCTGTTCCTGGACTACATCGCGGACGACGACGAGGCCGCCGCGGTCCGCGGGATCGTCGGGTCCGAACACCTGACCGGGTTGCGGCGCCTGGGCCTGGAGTTCCCCCTCTCACCGACCGACGCCCGCGCGCTCGCGCAAGCCCAAAACCTCGGCGCCCTCGAATCGCTGGCGCTCGACGAGATGACCCCGGCGGGGATGAAAACGCTCAGCGCCGCCAAATGGTTCCGCGGGCTCCGCGCGCTGCGTTTGTGGATGAACAACCGGGACACGCTCCGCGCGCTGAGCGAACTGCCGCCGATGCCGCACCTCGTCGAACTCGAACTCGCGGGCGAAGTGGTGCCGACGGTCGCGGCGGTCCGCCGGCTCGTCGCGGCGGACTCGTTCCCGCGGCTCGCGCGGCTGGACCTCGAGCGCGTCCACCTGACGCCCGAGATGTTCGCGGTGCTGGCCCGCGCGCCGTGGCCGCTCCGGCACCTCCGGGTGAGCGACGTCGCGATCCGAAAGGCCGGGGCCGAGGCGCTCGCGGGCGCCGCGTTCGCGGGCTCGCTCCGCGTCCTCGAACTGAGGGACTGCAAGATCACGGCCGGGGGCGTCCAGACGCTGGCCGGGGCGCCCGCCCTCGCGGGGCTGCGGCACCTGACCCTGCACGGCAACCCGATCGGCCCCGGCGGGTTGACCGCGCTCGCGCGGAGCCCGCACCTGCGCGGGCTCCGGTTGCTCGATCTGAGCGGGTGCAACGGCCCCAAGGCCGCCCTCGACACGGCCGCGGTTCAAACCTTCCTCGCCGCGCTGAACATGCCCGAGTTGCGGCACCTGATGATGAACGGCCTCCCGGTCGGCGTGCGGGGGGCGCGAACGATCGCCGCCGGGGGCACGTTCGCGAACCTGACCCGACTCGGCCTCGACGACTGCGGGTTGCGCGAGAGCGGCGCACAGGCGCTGTGCGAGTCCACCGCGCTCCCCGGGCTCACGGTTCTCGATTTGCGCGCCAACAACGCGGGCAAGGGGCTCGCCAAACTCGCCAGCCCGAAGGTGTTCCCGCGGCTCGGGCACTGTGACCTACTGCGGAACCGGGTGCCGAAGCCCCTGCTCACCAAACTCGGCAAGCGCCCCGCGCTCCAGGTGTGACCCATGACCGACGCCGACGCCCTGCTCCGCGGGATCATCGCCCACCCGGCCGACGACACCGCGCGCCTCGTCTACGCGGACTGGCTCCAGGAGAACGGCCGGGGCGAAGAGGGCGAGTTCATTCGCACCCAGTGCCGGCTCGCGGCAGCCGCGCCCGATGACCCCGAGTACCCGGCCCTGCTCGAACGCGACGAAGAGCTGCGCCTGTGGCTCCACACCCACGCCCCCAAACCGCACCCCAAGTTCCCGGCCGGGTTGGAGGTAGACGGGCCGAAGTGGTGGTGGTTAGCGGACCGCGGGTTCCCGCGGTTCCTCGAATACGACGGCGACACCCGACAAGGGGCGCCGGCCATGCGCCGGCTGGCGTCGGCACTCGAGCGCGCCTTCAAGGTGATCCCGACCCGGTGGCTGGTGGTGCGGTTCATCACCACCGCACAACTGGCCGCTCTGCTGAAGCAGCCGGTACTCAGCGGGCTGTCGCGGCTCACGGTGCAACTGGCCGTTTCACTCGACGAAGCGAACGACGCCGCGCGCGCGCTGGCCGCGTGCCCGCACCTGCGGAACCTGCGCGCGCTGCTCCTGTACTTTCCGTTCAGCGACCCCGGGTGCGCGGCCCTCGCCGGGGGGCCATGGGGCGAACTGGAGTGGTTCGGTTCCCCGTGCCACGAGGTTTCACCCGCCGGGCTGCGCGCGCTCGTCGGGGCCGCATGGTTCCGCAACCTCCGTGAACTGAAGTTCTCCGACGGCCTCCCATCCGGAACCTTCGAAGAGTTGACCGGGCTCCCGGCGTTCCCGCGGCTGCACACGCTCGATCTGTCGCACAATCTATTCAGCGAAAATTCGTGGCAGACGTTTGGTCGGACGCGCGCGTTCCCGGCGCTGACGTGCCTGGAACTCTCTTCCGGCGACCTGAGCGGCTCCCGGCTCCCGGCGCTCGCCGGGGCGCGCGGCTTTTCGCTCCGCGTCCTGAACGCCAACCGGTGCGGGACCGGTCCCGGAACCGGCCCCGCACTCGCCGCCGCCCCGTGGGCCTCGGCGCTGCGCGTCCTGGACCTCCGAGCCAACGGCCTCGATTTGGCAAATACCAAAGCCGTTACGGCGTCCAAGACCTTCACGAACCTTCAGCACCTCGACCTTTCGAACAATGCCATCGGCGCGGCCGGGCTGTCGGCCCTCGCCGGGAACCGCGCTCTGCGCGGGCTGCGCGTTCTGAAGCTCGGTGCCGCCCCGAGCACCCGCGGGCTGACCCCGACCCATTTCGGTCAGTTCCTCACGAAACTGGACCTGCCGGACCTGCGGCACCTCGACCTGTCCGGGCACCCGGTCGGCGCGAACGCGGCGAAGAAGCTCGCGGACCCCAAGTTCACCCCGCTCCGCAGGCTGATGTTGAACGGCTGCCGGCTCTCCGATACCGCCGTTGCGAAACTCCTCGCGGCCCCCGCGCTCCAAAACTTGGTCCAACTGGGGCTCGACACCAACAACCTCACAACGGGACCGCAAGCGCTCGCGGACCCGTCCACCCTCCCGCACCTCGCGGCGTGTTCGCTCGCAAATAATCCGATCCCGGCGCCCGTGGTGCGCAAGTTGCGCCCGCGCGCCGCGGTGACCGACCTCCCCAAGACGCCCCGGCGCACTTGAACCCGACAGGAAACCCACATGCCAACTCGCTTGCATCGTGTCCCCGTGTTGCTCGCTCTTTTCACCCTCGGCGCGCCGGGGTTGACCGCAGCGGACCCGCCCCCGCTCGACCCGCGCGGGCTCCCCGGGCCGCTGCTCATCGTCGGCGGGGGCAAGCTCCCGAGCGACGCGCGCAAAGCGTTCTTCGACGTCGCCGGCAAGGAAAAGGCGAAGATCGTCGTGATCCCCACCGCCAGCGCGAACGCGGATGACCCGAAGAAAGCCGATTCGTTCCTGGCGCCGTGGAAAGAGCTCAAACCCGAGTCGGTGGTGCTCTTGCACACGCGAGACGCGAAGAAAGCGAACGACCCCGCGTTCACGAAACCCTTGACCGAAGCAACCGCAGTGTGGTTCGGCGGCGGGGACCAGAGCAAGCTCACCGCGGCGTACCGCGGAACGCTCGTCGAGAAAGAGCTGAACAAACTGCACGCCCGCGGCGGGTTGATCGGGGGCTCTTCGGCAGGTGCCGCGGTGATGACCGATCTCATGATCACCGGGGGCACCGAAACGGCGAAGCTCGGTGCCGGGTTCGGGTTCCTCCCGGGCTTCGTGGTCGATCAGCACTTCGTGGCGCGGAAGCGCGAAAACCGCCTCGCGGGGGTCATCGCAACGCACCCGACACGGGTCGGGCTCGGTCTGGACGAGAGCACCGCGATCCTGATCCGCGGGCGCGTGGCGCGCGTCCTCGGTGATTCGACGCTGACCGTGTGCGTCGCAAAGGGCGCGGGCAAGCCCGCGGCCAACGACGAGTACAAAGCCGGGTCGCTACTCGACCTGTGCCAGCTCCAGCGCGCCGCGCTCAACCGCGCCGCGAAGGAACCGTTCCCGCCCGCGAAGCCCGCTGTTCCCGAGGTGAAAAAGGGGGCGCTCGTGATCGTCGGCGGGGGCGGCGCCAGCGCCGACATCTGGAAGCGGTTTATCGAACTCGCCGGCGGCCCGGATTCGCCCCTCGTGGTTGTGACCTCGGCGATGGAAGACCCGCTCGCGCCCGAATCCGTGGAAGAGAAGATTTTGAAGAGGACCGGCGCGAAGAACGTGGTCGCGCTGCACACCCGCGACCGCAAGGAAGCCGACGACCCGAAGTTCTCGGAGGTGCTGTTAAAGGCCAAGGGGGTGTGGTTCAGCGGCGGGCGACAGTGGCGGTTCGTGGACTCCTACGAGGGCACCCTCACCGAGAAGCGGTTCCGTGAGGTGCTGGCGCGCGGCGGGGTGATCGGGGGGAGTTCGGCCGGCGCGAGCATCCAGAGCGAGTTCATGCCGCGGGGCCACCCGCTCGGCAACACCGTAATGGCCGCCGAGGGGTACGAGCGCGGGTTCGGTTACCTGCCGGGTTGCGCGGTCGATCAGCACTTCTTCGCGCGCAAGCGCACCGCCGACATGACGGCCCTCATGAAGCAGTACCCGCAGTACCTGGGCATCGGCCTCGACGAGGGCACCGCGATCGTGGTGACGGGCAGCGTGGCGGAGGTGATCGGCCGAACGAAAGTGGCGTTCTACGACACGAAGAAAAAGCCCGCAGGCGAAAAGGACTACGAAGAGGTGCTGGTGGGCGAAAAGTACGATTTGAAAGAACGGAAGAAGCTGAAATAAGCGCCCCCAAAATGGCCGCCTGCGGCGCAGTTCGATCCGCGCCACAGGCGGCCATTGTCCTTACTCTCGCCTACGGTTTCGGCGTGCCGGGCACCCCGCCGGCCTGGTTGATGATCTGCTCGACGCCCTCGCGGAACTCGGCAACGCTCGGCGGCCCTTTCAGGTACACCTGCGGTTTGGCCGCTTCCTTCAGGACGTGGAACGTCTTCGGGATCTCCATCTCGAGCTTCTTCGCGAACATCTCTTTACGGAGCGCGGCCTTCATCTGGTCGTCGAACTTGGCGTTCGGTTCCGCCGGCACCGGGGACACGTATTTGATGCACATGTAGCCCGCGGGCACCTTGAAGATGGCACTCAACTCGCCGGGTTGGAGTTTGTACAGCGCCTGGTGTACCGCGTCGTTGTCGGTTTCCGAGTACTTCCCGATCGGTTTCACCAGCCCGGCGCTGGAAGCCAGGTTCGGGTCGGCCTGCATACGGGCGATGCGGTCGAAGTCGTTGTCGCTCTTGCGGGCCTCGTCCCACTGCTTCTGCGCGGTCCGGAAATCGTTCTCGTTCCAGGTGATGATCTTCGCCAGGCGGCGCTCGCCGAACCGGTTCTCGAACGTCTTCTGGACGTCGGCGTCGGTCACCTGAACGCGGTTCTGGCACATCTTGGTGAGCAGCAGCCGCGGGCGGATCACGTCCTCGGTCCACTCGTACAGCGACTTCCCGTGCCGCGGGAGGATGTGCTTGACGAAGTCCTCTTTGCTGATCCCCAGCCCGCGAACGTCCTCTTCGAGCGCGGCTTTGATCTCGGTCGCCGTGACGGTGATCTTCATCCGCGCGGCCTCGACCTCAATGATCTTCTTGTTCACGAGCAGTTCGAGCTTCTCGTGCCCGCCGCGGGCGATGAGGAACTCGCCGAGTTCCTCGCGGGTGATGGGCACGTTGCCGTAGATGTACGCCGTGACGCGCCGGTCCGGTTCGTGCTGCGGTGCCATTTTCGGCTGCGGTTGGAGCCCCGGGCCGGGGGGCAGCGCGGGCGTGCCCGGCAGCGCAGCGGGCGGCCCCGGCTGCGCGGAGGCGCGGTCCCCGGTGACCCCGAATGCGTACCCCGTGGCGGCGACGCTGGCGAACGCCAGCCCCCGCATCAACTGGCGACGACGGCCCTTGAGAAGCGCCATGTTTCCCTCGCGATAAGCGTAATTGCGACGCGGCTTATAACACCGCACGCGCGGACCGCAAGGGAACTTGAGCGAAAAATCCCAAAAGTGCCAGGGCCGCCCCGCGCCCTATTTGGTGTCGGGTTTGAGCCGCTTCAGCACGAGCACCTTGTCTTCGAGTTCGTCGTGAATCACCAGCGTGGTCTTGTTCAGCAGGCAAATGCGCCCCGAATCGCCGGTCCGTTGGTTGCGCGGGTCCGCGCCGCCGAGGGTGAGAACGTCTTTCTCGACCTTGTAAACGTCGTCGGCCGTAATTTCTTTCCCGTCGGACCTCAGCGCCAGCTTCACCTTACCGTCCTTGGTGAACTCCAGGCGGGTGCCCGCCGGGATGTCCTTCGCGTCGCTGAACGCGAGTTCCCACAGCCCGATAATCGCGTCCTTGTTGTCATCGGCCGCGCGCCCGCCGACCGGCGAGCCGAGCAACCCGACCACAACCACTCCAAGCACGACCGCGCGCATACGAATTCCCCATTGAAAGCCGGTAGGTCCGAGTGAGCAGAGGGCAAACGAGAAGACTCGGTTTTGAAGGGCCGCGGAGCACTCACCGAACACGCTCGCTGGCCCATTTGAGACCACTGAAATCGGCGAACCGCGTATCCATAGCCTATCCTGAAGCCACGGCGAACCCCGAGGACCGAACAATGTTGTGGGCGATGCGGTGGGCGATGTGGGCGTTCCTGCGGTTCGTCCTCGCGCTGCGCTACAAGGTGAATTTGACCGGCACCGAGGACGTGTTCAAGCGCCCCGGGCCGTACCTCATCATGCCCAACCACCCCGCCTACGCGGACCCGCCGAACTTGCTCGTGCGGCTGTGGCCGATCTTCAAGATCCGGCCGCTGTTACTGGAAACGAACTTCAAAAGCCCGCTGTTCCAGCCGATCGCGTGGCTGCTCCGCGGGATCAAAATGCCGGACATCGTGAAGGCCAGCGCCGAGGACAAGAAGCGCGCAGAAGAGGCCGTGGGCGAGGTGATTGCGACCCTCCGGGCCGGCGGGAACGTGATCCTGTGGCCCAGCGGCCGGCTCACCCGCGATGGCACCGAGCGCATGGGCGGCGCCCGCACCGCCGCGGACGTGCTCGCGGCGGTTCCCAATGTGACAGTGGTGCTGGCGCGCACCCGCGGGCTCTGGGGGAGCATGTTCAGTTGGGCCGACGGGAAGCCGTCGCTCATGAAGGGCTTCACCCGCGGGCTGGGGCTGTGGGTCGCGAACCTGTTCTTCTTTGCCCCGCGGCGCACGGTAACGGTCACGCTCGAAGCGTTCACCCCCGACCAGCGCCCCGAGCCGAAACGGGAACTTGTCAACAAGTGGCTCGACACATGGTTCAACGCCGACACCCCGCGCGAGGAGCCGACGTTCGTTCCCCGGCACTTCGTGTTCGGTGAGCGAACGCACACGTTCCCGCCCCCGGCGGTGGTCGCGCCAGAGTACGATCTCACGAAGGTGAAACCCGAAACGAAGACCGCAATCGCGCATTTGCTCGAAGAGAAGCTCAAGCGCCCGCTCGCGCCCGATGAAAGCACCGGCGAGACGAACCTGAACCAGCTCGGGGTGGACAGCCTCGACGCGATGGACGTGGCGCTCGCGGTCGAGCAGCGATTCGGGTTCACCTCCGACGCGGTGCCCACCACCGTGGGCGGTTTGTGGGCGCTCGCCGAGGGGCTGACCCAAAGCGCCCCCCCGAAACCACCGCCCGAGGGCTGGTTCGATCCCCCCGCCGGTGACGCGAAGCTCGAAATCTTGGGGGAAACGCTCCCGGCGGCCTTCCTCAACCAGGCCGCGAAGCGGTCGGTACAGATCGCCGCCGCGGACGACCTGGCGGGCGGGGTGAGCTACGAAAAGATGATCGTCGGCGCGTGGGCGATGGCGTCGCGGTTCCGCGACATCGAAACCCCGAACGTCGGCCTCATGCTCCCGGCGGCGGTCGCGTGCGACCTCGCATTCCTGGGCCTCCACCTCGCGGGCAAGCTCCCGGTGATGCTCAACTGGACCACGGGTCCGGGCAACCTCGCGCACGCCGCGAAGCTCATGGGGCTCACGCACGTCGTCACGTCGAAAGCGTTCGTAGATCGCACGCGGGTAGAAGTTCCCGGCACGCAGTACCTGTTTCTGGAAGACGTGCGCGCTTCTCTGGGGAAGCTCGGTTTGCTCCGCCGGCTGCTCGCCACACGGTACTTCGGCGGGTGGACCGTTTCCTCGCTGTTGAAGCGCCTCCCGAGCGACCCGAATAAACCCGCGGTGATCCTGTTCACCAGCGGGAGCGAAAAGGCGCCGAAAGCGGTGCCGCTCACGCACCGGAACATCATCAGCGATCAGCGGGGGTGCCTCGAAGCGCTCCAGCTCGATCGCAACAACTCGGTGCTGGGCTTCCTGCCGATGTTCCACAGCTTCGGGCTGACCATCACGGGGCTGCTGCCGCTCTTCGTGGGCGTGCGCGTGGTTCACCACCCGGACCCGACCGACTCCGGCGCGCTCGCGCGCAAGGTCGCGGCCTACAGGCCCACACTCGCGGCCGGCACCCCGACGTTCATCAGCTACATCTTCGACCGCGCGAAGCCCGGTGAGCTGGATTCGATCCGACTCATCGTGATCGGCGCGGAGAAAGCGCCGCCGGGGCTCTTCGAGAAAGGGCGCCAAGCGGCCCCCAACGCAGAAATCATTGAAGGATACGGGATCACGGAGTGCGCGCCGGTGGTTTCGGTCACGCGCCCCGGCAAGCCGCACCGCGGCACCATCGGCCCACCGATCGCGGGCGTCGAGGTGTGCGTCACCGATCTCGAAACGAATGCGGTGCTGCCGCAAGGCCAAATGGGGATGCTCCATGTCGCGGGACCGAACGTGTTCGGCGGCTACATCGGGCACGACGGCCCGCCGCCGTTTGAAGAGATCGACGGGAAGCGGTGGTACGTCACCGGCGACCTCGCGGCGATCGACGAGCACGGCGAAATCGTGTTCCACGGGCGCCTGAAGCGCTTCCTGAAAGCGGGCGGCGAGATGATCTCGTTGCCCGCGCTGGAGGAACCGTTCGCGAAGAAGTTCCCGCCCACCGATCAGGGGCCGCGGGTCGCGGTGGAGGGGATCGAAACGCCCGGCGGGCGGCGCGTCGTGCTCTTCACCACGGAACCGATCACCCTGCGCGACGCGAACGCGCTCCTGCAAGGCGAGGGGCACCGCGGCGTCATGCGCCTCGACGACGTGCGCAAGTTGGAGAAGCTCCCCGTTCTGGGCACCGGAAAGACCGACTACAAGGTGCTCCGCGCGATGCTCACCGACACGAAGTGAGCCCACGGCGCCGGCGGACCGGCGGCGCGAGCCTGACGATTTTTCTTGGCGCCCCGGGTCCGCCGGCTACCATTCCTGGGGTAACACTTGACTCATGGACGGGCACCACATGAATCGCCGGTACGTGTTAGCGGTCGCAACGGGCGCGGTCCTCGGCGCCGCCTTCGTCTCGGGCGCGTCCGTTTCATCGAGCGCCAAACCCATAGACGAAAAGAGGCCGGACACCGCGAAACCGCCGATCGTCGTCGGTCAGAAAACTGCGGTCTTCAACATGGCCGGCGTGATGCGCGACTTCAACCAAGCGAAGTACCAAGTCTACTTGCTTAACGAAAAAAAGACCGAATTATCGAAGCAAATCCTGACCTGGCGCGCGGAGTACGTCGCCATCCAGAACACGCTCAAAGAAAAGCCGGATCACCCCCAAAAAGACGAGCTGTCCAAGAAGATGCTCGGGCTGAGCCGCAAAATCGAGGACGAGGACCGCGAAATCAACAAGCAGCTCAACACCGAAGCCAGTGTCATCATCAGCGACCTGTACGACATGATCAAAGCGATGGTTGACACCACCGCAAAGGAGAACGGGTTCCAAATCGTATTCGCGTACCCGGACGCCGTGACGCCGGAAGAACGGAACAGCCCGTACATCAAGGAACTCAAACTCAAGCCGCCGGCGGCCCAGCCGTTCTACGTGGCCCCGGAAGCCGACATCACCGCCCCCGTGGTCAAAGCCCTCAACGAAAAGCACCCGCCGATCGACCCGAAAACGAAAAAGCCGGTCGACGTGTCCACGCTGCCCGCACCGGCTCCCCCGACCAACACACAGCCACAAATCACGTTCCCACCCAAGCCGTAGCCGAATATCCGAAACGAAATCGCCCTCTCGGCGCAAGTCGTTTCGCTCCTCGCGTTCGTTCTGACGCCGCTTCTGTGGCCCCGCGCTCCATAAGAGCTTGGGGCCATATTGTTTGTGCAGATCGGCCAACGCACGAGCGCGCGCCCCGTTACACTTCGCGTCGGCTCTGGCTCTTCCTCTTCCTCACAGGACCTTCCACAGATGCGCCCCTCTTACCTCTTGCCGGTCGTCGGGCTGACGTTCGGCCTGATGGCCCTCGCGCCCATCGCGCGCGGCGACGGTCAACCCGGCGCCAAACAGCCCGCCGCGAAGTCGGCCCCCACTGCCGCGGCCCCGAAACTGCCGCCCCCGGCGAGCCTCCCCATCACGCGGGTGGTGCTGTTCAGCGCCGGGGTCGCGTACTTCCACCGCGAGGGCGACGTCACCGGCGACGCCCGGCTCGATCTGCGGTTTGAAGAGAGCGACGTGAACGACCTCCTCAAAAGTTTGGTCCTCACCGACAAGGACGGCGGGAAGGTGCGCGCCGTCACCTACGACAACCGGATGCCGCTCGATGTCACCCTGAAGGGCCTCGCGGTCGATGTGACCGAGAACCCGACGATGGGCCAGCTCATGCACCAGGTGCGCGGCGAGAAGGTCGAAATCGCGGACAAGGGCGGCGTTGTCACCATCGGCCAGATCGTGAGCGTCGAGCGCCAGCCGCCGCCCGCGATGGGACCGGACCCGGGCGAAATCCTGAACCTCCTCACCGAAGACGGGCTTCAAACTGCCGAGCTCAAACAGCTCAAGCGGATCAAGTTCGTTCGCCCCGAGTTGCAAGCCGAGTTCAAAAAAGCGCTCGAAATGCTCGCGACCGCACGCGGAGACAACAAGAAGGCCGTGTCCGTGGTGTTCAGCGGGGCCGGCAAGCGCAAAGTTGCGGTCGGGTACGTGGTCGAGGCGCCGCTCTGGAAACCGAGCTATCGGCTGTCGGTGGACGAAAAGGGCGCGACCCGCATTCAGGGCTGGGCCACTGTCGAGAACACCACCGACGAGGATTGGAACAATGTGAAGATCGGGCTCGTCGCCGGGCGGCCGATGTCGTTCCAGATGGACCTCTACGACCCGCTGTTCGTGCCGCGCCCGATGGTCGAACCGGACCTGTTCGCCTCGCTCCGCCCGCCGATGTACCAGGGCGGACTGAACCCGCTCGCGAACCCGATGGGAATGGCGATGGGCAACAACGGCGGCAACCCCTTCAATCAGCTCGGCGGCGCGTTTGGTAACGGGGCGAACCAGCAAAACCTCGGCGTTGGTGGCGGTATCGCCGGGTTCGGGGGCGGCGGATTTCAGGGCGGCCAGTTCGGGAACCTCGGCGGTCAGTTCGGCATCCAGGGCGGCCAACTCGGCAACTTCGGTGTGTACCCGCAGCGCGTCCCGCGCCCCAATCTTCGTACCCTGTACGGCGACCGCCTGAGCTACAGCGAGTACGTCAACCGCGTCCGCGGGAACCCCAGCGCACCGGCCGAGGGCGAAAAACCGGCACCGCAAACGGTGCGCGACCCGCTCGACAAGCAGGCCGGCGCGCTCGCCGTGGCCGACGGCGCACTGGGCGACATGTTCGAGTACACGATCGACGAGCCGATCACGCTCGCGAAGCAGAAGTCGGCGCTCGTTCCGCTGGTGAACGAAGCGGTCGAGGGGTCGCGCATCAGCATCTACAACGCGAGCACGCTCACCAAGTACCCGCTGCTCGGGCTCAAGCTCGTGAACAAGACGAAGCTGCACCTCGCGCAAGGCCCGGTCGCGGTGTACGACAACGGGACGTTCGCCGGCGACGCCCGGCTGCCCGACATCAAGCCGAACGAAACCCGGCTCGTGAGCTACGCGATTGATCTCGGAACCGAAGTCGTTCCGCAGCCCGGTGAGATCAAGCGGACGATCCTTTCGGCCACGGTCGCGGACGGCGTTTTCACGGTTCGCTCCGGGCAGAAGAAAACGACCACCTATCTCGTTCGCAACCGGAACCCACAGGACCGCACGGTCATCATTGAGCACCCGCTCAGAACCGACTGGAAGTTGGTCAGCCCGGCGAAGCCGGACGACCGCACCCGGAGCTTCTACCGGTTCGAGTTGCCCGTAAAATCCGGGGCGCTCGGCACGCTCGAAGTGACGGAAGAAGCGCCCGGAACGGAATACCGCAGCCTCGCCAGCGCTTCGACCGAACAGCTCCGTGAAGCCGCAACGATGAAAGAAGCCAAGCCCGCGGTGCGCGAGGTGTTCAAGAAGCTGCTCGATCTCCGCGGCAAGGTGGACGACGTGCAAAAGGGCATCGCCGAGGAACAGGCCGCGCTGAAGGAGATCACCGACGACCAGGAACGACTGCGCAAGAACATCGAGCGCGCCCCGAAGGAATCGGAGACCTTCAAGCGCTACCTGAAGAAGTTCGACGACCAGGAAACGGAGATCGAGAAGCGCCAGGCCCGCGTTCGTGAACTGAAGGCCGACCTCGT
>DASWYH010000632.1:0-5771 GCA_036405095.1 Gemmata sp.
TCCGGGTCGGAAACCGTAAGAGGTTCCCGACGAAAGCCCGGCGGCTCCGGGGTCCGGTAGCTTCAAGTGGTCCGTGGCCCATTATCGGTGTGCCGAACAGACGGGAACCGAGCACCGGGATTTGAAAGGGCGGGCGGAACGGAGTGAAGCCCGTACCGAGCACAGAGCCGGGGCTGCTACGGACCACGGACCACATGAAACTACCGGACTTCGATCTGACAGCTCCGGGCTCCGAACCTCAACTCGCGTCAGAAAGGGCCTGGGGCGGAATGATGCGGATCACGGCCCGGTTGCGCCCGGTACTTTTCGCCTCTTTCAGAGCCCGAGCCGAAACGTCGCGGAGTTGCTCGTAACTGACCTGCGTACCGGCCTCCGCGACCGCGCCGCCGAGGCTGATGGTCATCTGAATCGGCTGCCCGTCGAACGTGGTTTGTGCCGATCGCACGCTGGTCCGCAGGCGCTCGGCCAGGATCTCCGCCCCTACAAAATCCGTTCCGGGCGCGAGAACCAGGAACTCCTCGCCCCCCACGCGCCCGAGCGAATCGGTCGCCCGGATCGACGACTGAAGGAGGCCCGCGAGCCACACCAGCACCTGATCGCCCGCGATCTGCGAGTGCTCCTTGTTCACCCGGCCGAAGTGGTCCGCATCGACCCACAGCACCGCGATCGGCACCGGCATCCGGACCCGGCGCTGGAGCTCCTTTCGCGCGGCCATGTCGATGGCCCGGCGGTTCGCCAGCCCGGTCAGCGGATCGGTAGCGGCCATCTTCTCGAGGATCTGGTTCGCCTGCTGGAGTTGCCCGAGCGCGTGTTCCAGTTCCTGGGTGCGCGTGAGCACCCGCTGTTCCAGTTCCAGGTTCAGCTTCCGGAGCTCGTCCAGCAGGTGCTCGTGGCTCCGCTCCAAAAGAAGGGAGCGGGCAATGGCCCGGAGCGTCTGGAGCAGGTCCTCAGAGCGCCAGGGTTTGAGCACGAGCCGGTGGACCTGGCTGTGGTTGATGGCGTCCACCGCGTCCTGCATGCGCGCGGTGCCGGTGATCAGGACGCGTGCCGTTCGGGGCGCGGTGCGCCGCACCCAGTCGAGAAGCGACAGCCCCGTCTCGTCAGGCAGTTGAAGGTCCGAGAGGACGATGTCCACGGACCGCCGGGTGAGGATCGCCCGCGCCTGGGTCGCGGTGCAGGCCGTGATGACATCAAAATCGCCCCCGAGCTGCGCGGCCAGAACCGTCAGGATCGCGGGGTCGTCGTCCACGACGAGGGTCGAACACTTGTACCGGGTCACGTTCATGAACGGGCCTGCCCCCACCGTGGCGGAAGCTCGCGGGAGCGCGGTTCGTATGGGCGAAACGTAGAACACGACCGACTGCTATCGCGCAGCGAGCACAACTTTAAGCAAACGGGAGAAAAAACCGGTCGGGAGATTTGCGCATTTTACGCACGCGCAGTAATTTGGAACGGGCTCATCCCGAGAAACTCGCGCGGGTTGTGAAATACAGGTGACGAGCGAGCGAAGAAATTGCCGATTTTGTTTGTCTTGACGCTTGATAGGCGCCGAAATACCGCCTACAATCGGGCTGTTAATAGGGGGCGAACCCCGGAACACCACGCGACATGAGCCGTGCTGCCGCCGGCTCGAACTGAGCGGTCTTGAGTGCGATAAATCGACGGAATCGCCAACGCCCGGCTGACTTAGAACTTGCCGGAATGGTAGGAACCGGTTGACTCGCTTGCTCACCCAGGCGCTCAGATCGAGTCGGGGATTTTTTTTCCCCTCGCCCAAAATAGTTGGCGAGGCAACGCCACCACCGTGTCCCGTTAGTAAGCTCCGGCGCAAAACCCGGTAACCATCCACGAACCTCATCCGACGTAACAGGAAACGGGGCTATGAAAACTGCCAGGCGGAAGCGATCCGGTCAGTCCGCGAAGGTTGACGATACCGCGCTGACGACCTTCTCCTCGGACCTGCTCACGCCCGAAGAAGAACGCGAGCTACTCACCAGTTTCTGGGACTGCAAAAGCGAACTGGTCCGCGTGCTTCTGCGCCACTACCCGAACGAGCTCCGCGCCGTGCGCCCGCCGCTCGAACCGTGGCCCATGGCCCAGTTCATCCGCGAGCACTGCACCGAAGACCGCTGTGACGTCATCGCCGTGCGCCGACTCCGCGATCGCTACGTTCATTATAAGCACCGCTTGGCGAGTGCCAACATCCGGCTCGCCGCCCACGTCGCCAAGCGATTCCGGCACCACAGCCTCGCCTACAGCGACCTCCTGCAAGAAGCCGTTTGCGGCCTGATGCAAGCGATCGACCGCTTCGACGTGAGCCACGGCACCCGCCTCGCCACTTACGCGACGTGGTGGATCCGCCAGACGCTTCAGATCGCCGTTGCACGTCAGTCGCACCTCGTTAGCCTCAGCCCGCATCACTTGCAAGAATTGGGCCTTTTGCAACAAGAATCCGAAGCTCTGGCCCACGGCGGGAAGCACCTGCCCAGCCCGCAGGAACTCGCCAGCCGCACGGGTAGCTCGCTCGAACACCTGACCCACCTCCAAACCGCGACCCGCACCCCGGTCAGCCTCAACGCGGTCCTCGACGACGATAGCGATTTCAAGCTTACCGAGGCGATGCCGGATACGGGTACGTTGGTAATGCAGGAAAACAACGAGCGCCAGGAAGCGCTCAGTTTCCTGATGGAGAACCTGCGCCCGCGCGAGCGCAAGGTGCTCGACCTCCGGTTCGGACTGACCGGCAACGGAACGCACAGCCTGCGCCAGATCGGTCATCTGCTCCGGATTTCGAAAGAGCGGGTCCGTCAGATTCAGAACCGCGCGCTGGAAAAGCTCAAGGCCAACGCCGAGCGCGTGGGCTGGGAGCCGACCCTGCTGCTGGAGTAACGGTCTTCCCTCTGGATGCGCACCCGGAGTAACATCAAGCCCGCGGGCACTGGCCCGCGGGCTTGCTTCATTGAGTGCGATGGGCTGAGCGGCACAGGTGTCCTGACGCACAAAACCCGGTGAAGCCATCGATTTTGAGCGCAGGGTCACAGCCACGGAGCGGGGAGACGTGGCCCACTCATGTGCGGCGCGCTTCAAAAAACGACACCAGCAGCGGGCATGAGTATCCGGGGCGGTTGGTTCGCTTCAAAAGCGGCACGTGCGACGGGCTCACGGATCAAAGCTGGGCGACCTGCCACCTCTCGGCATCAAAGAAAACCGTCACGACCCCATCGGTACGGGGGCCCCCCTCCGCAGGAAGGTCCGTACCGCGCCCGATTACGACACTCACCGCCCGCGGGTAACCCGGCTTGTCGCGGAATTTCGCCAGCAGCGTCTGGTCCGCACTCACGGCATTCGGGTTCGTCAGAAACGCAAACGACACCGCCGCGAGGCGCTCATCGGGGGCGCCGCGTTCGCCGAGCTTCCAAAAAAGCAGGTCGGGGGCGCGTGCTCCGGCGTCCGGGTCGGCCTGAATGAGAAGGTGGCCCAAACCGCGGCGGATGGGTTCCGCTTGGTCCCACATCCGGCGGAACTCGTGGTAGAACTCCATCACGAACGGCCGCTCGCGCACCTTGCGTGCCGCAGGCGGCTCGTCGGCTTCGGCCGCGGTGTACGCGAGCCCGTGCGCCGCCGCGAACCGCGGGTGCGTCAAGTTGAGCACATCGGTAACGAGCGCAAGAAACGGGTCGGTCACACCTTCACCCCGGCCAGTACGTCCTTCCACTTCTTCACGCGGGTCGCGTCGATTACGCCGTCACGCTTGCCCGCCGCGCACACGGAGGTACGCACCGCAAAGTAGTCCGGCACGACGCCCTTGAGCTGTTTCAGTTGTTCGGGGCGCAACGAGCCGCCCACCACAACCGTCGTGTAAACGCGCTTCAAGCCGTCGACCAGCGCCGCGACCTCTTTCGCGGTCATGAAGTCGAGCAGCGTTTTGCCGTCCTTGCCCCAGGTATCGAGGAGGAACGCCTTGAACCGGAACCGCTTCGCGAATTTTGCCACCTCGGCCGGCGGCACCGACTTCGCGCGCTCCCAGTCCGCGTAAGCGACCGCAACCATTTCCATCCCGATCGGCAGCTCCCGCCGGGTGTCGAGCAGGTCTTCGCCCCAGCCGGGCGTCGGCGCGTAGCCCGCGAGCCCCCACTTCACGTACTGCAACGGCAGTTCGAGGTGCCAGTGCGCTTCGGTGATGGCGTTCGGCGACCACTCGCCGAGGGCGGCACTCACCGACACCTTTCCGTCCACCGCATCGAGGACCGCCGCAACCACCTCGGCTTCGGCCGGTGCGAGCGGCCCTTTCATCGGCTCCTTGACATCAATGATGTCCGCTCCACCTTCGAGGGCCGCCGCCACTTCATCCGCCGACCGCACGCTGACCAACAGTCCGGGCGTGGTGCTCATGAGAGGGTGATTCCTTCCACCGCAAAGAGTAAGGTCCGTCCGGGGCACGCATGATACGCGATCGGCCGCGCATTTTGGAACCCGAACCCGGAAAGCCCACCCGGAACCATTTCGGACCCTCGTAATGACCTCGGCGGAGCCCACGGTTCCGCCGGGACGCTGTGTTTTGCTCGGGCGGCGGGAACCGCGCCCCTGCTTTTGGGTAACGCTTCGTGCCGGGTTATTGGACCGCCGGTCGGATTTTTCGGCCCCGTGGCTCCCGCTCAGCGCCTGTGCTCCGCCCCTTAAGATGCGGCCACAATCGTGAGGGTGTACCGGACCCGTCCTCATTTTTGCCAAACCTCACGGACTGAACTACAGACTAATAGCCCCGATCCCGCGCTCGTTCGCCCGGCCCGTGGCGAATCGGTGCGGCTTGGCCCCCGAGTGGCTTCCCGTTATGCCGGTTCGACTGGTCAGTCACGAAGAACTGCCGCACCCGCTCAACGGGTACCGGTTGCTCGAGCGCCTCGGGCGCGGCGGGTTCGGCGAGGTTTGGAAAATCGAAGCGCCGGGCGGGATGCTCAAGGCGGCCAAGTTCGTGTTCGGCGACCTCGACGCGATGGACGACGACAGCCGCCCCGCCGAGCAGGAGCTCAAAGCGCTCGAACGGGTGAAGCTGATCCGCCACCCGTACATCTTGACGCTCGAGCAGTTCCGGGTCATCGACGGCCAGCTCATTATCGTGATGGAGCTGGCCGACCGGAACCTGTGGGACCGGTTCCGCGAGTGCCGGAGCCAGGGGCTCCCGGGCATCCCCCGCGACGAACTCCTCCGCTACATGGAGGAGGCCGCGGAGGGGCTCGATCTGATGAACAACCATTACCAGATCCAGCACCTCGACGTCAAACCGCAGAACCTGTTCCTGCTGTTCAACCACGTCAAAGTGGCCGACTTCGGGCTGGCGAAAGTGCTCGAAGGGGTCCGCGCCACCGTGACCGGCGGGGTCACCCCCGTGTACGCGGCCCCGGAGACGTTCGAGGGCTGGGTCTCGCGGTTCTCCGACCAGTACAGCCTCGCGATCGTGTTCCAGGAGCTATTGACGGGCGCCCGCCCGTTCACCGGGGCGAACACGCGCCAGCTCCTGATGCAGCACATCAACGGCACCCCGGACCTCAGCGCGCTGCCGCTGGCGGACCGCCCGCTGATCGGCCGCGCGCTGTCGAAGCGCCCCGACGACCGGTGGCCGAGTTGCACGGACCTCGTTCGCGCGCTGAAGACCAGCGGCCTGGCTCCGCCGCAAACCACCCCGACGCCCGCGCGGACGCCGCCGCCGGAAGCGAAGCCCGGGCGCGCGGTCCCCGGCTCGGGCGCGCCGACGATGCCGGCGGCGGCCGGGC
>DASWYH010000633.1:0-4463 GCA_036405095.1 Gemmata sp.
CGGCATCCACTGCTGCTGGGAACTGGAGATGAACGACGACCCGCGGGCGCCGGAGGTGCGCACCGCGCAGGCCGGGCGCAAGCTGCTCGGCCTCTGATACGTGACCCGGAGCCCACATCCCCTGGCGCCGTTCGCTCCCAACCACGAGGTGCGCGATGGACTGGAAACCGTTCTGGAAGGTGATCGAGGACGCGTACCGCCCGGACGCGATCGACCACTTCCAGGAGCTCAAGGACCGGCTCGGCGAACTCAAGTGGTTCGAGGTCATCGAGTTCCAGGCCAAGTTCGACGAGGCGGTCCGTTCCGCCAACCTCATCGATTTGTGGGGCGCGGCGTACCTGATCAACGGGGGCTGCTCGGACGACGGGTTCCGCGACTTCCGGGTGTGGCTCGTGGGGCGCGGGCGCCGCGCCTACGAGCACGCGCTGAAGAACCCGGACACGCTCGCCGACATCCTCAATGGCGACCCGGTGGACGGGTTCGGGCTCGATGCCGCGGCCCTGCGGGTGTACGAAGAAAAAACCGGGATGAGCGACTTCTACGCGCGCCTCGACCGCGTTGACGAGAACGCCCCGCCGCCCCCGCCCGAGGGCGACGACTGGGACTTCGAGGACGAAACCGAGATGCGCAAGCGGTTCCCGAAGTTGTGCCACCTGTACCTGGTGCCCGAGAGTGAGGAGTGACCCCGCGCCCCGGCGGCGCGCGGCACCGGTGCCTCACGTGTGCCCCCGAACCGTTCGGATGGGTGCGCCGGGCGCCCGCGTGTGTTATCCTACCTGAACCTCGCCCCCGTGCTGACCCGGTTGCGCCATGCCCGAAATTTCGGATGTCACCAGCGTTCGTCCGCCGGACGGGGCCGCGTCCGGCGCGACCGTCGTGCGCGAGGCGCCGAGCGCGAGCGACGAAACGCTCGTGCGGCCCGGCGGCGCGGGGAGCGTGCAAACCGGGGTCACCCTCCCGCGGAACACGTCCACCGGCTCGGCCGGGTTCGCCGAGGAGACCCGGCAGCTGCTCCGCAAGCGGCTCCTCATCACCCACACCGCGCTCGGGTGCGCCACGGCGTTCATGGTCGTGGTGAACCTGTTCGGCGTCCCGGTGATCCCGTGCGAGGCCGGGCTGGGGCGGTGGATCGTCGGGCTGCCGCTGCTCGGGTGCGGGCAGAGCATCGCCGGGCTCGCGTTCCTGCTGCGGCGCCCGGACGCGACGCTCCACGCGTGCCGGTTCGTCGAGGTGTCCCAGTTCGCCGTGCTCGCGCTCTTCGGCGGCCTCGCCCGGTACCTCGTCCTGGTCGTCCCCCCGGCGGCATCCGCCGACCCGCGGTACCACCTGATCCTGTACCGGTTCGACGCACTGATCACGGTCTTCCCGGGCGCGTTCGCGATCATCCTCTACGGCGTGGTGATCCCGAACACCCGGCGCCGGAGCCTGATCGGGACCGGGCTCCTGAGCGCCGTGCCGCTCGTCGCGACCGCGCTGGCGGCGCTGGTCAACCCGACGGTGCGCGGCGTGCTGCCCGCGATCGTCCCGGTCACGGTTCTGCCCCTCGCGATGGCCGGGATGGTCGCGGTGTTCAGCGCGTCCCGGTCGAACGCGCTCCAGCGCCAGGCGTTCGACGCGATGCGCGAGTTGAAACAGTTGGGCGCTTACATCCTGCGGAAGAAGCTCGGCGAGGGCGGGATGGGCGAGGTGTGGCTCGCCGAGCACCGGTTGCTCAAGCGCCCGTGCGCGATGAAGTTCGTGCGCGCCGATCTGGCCTGCGAGCCGGCGACCGCGGCCCGGTTCGAGCGCGAGGTCCGCGCCGTCACCGGCCTCACGCACTACAACACGGTGCGCATCTACGACTACGGGCGCGGCGACGACGGCTGCTTCTATTACGTGATGGAGTACCTCGAAGGGCCGACGCTCGACCGGCTGGTCAAGGACAAGGGGCCGCTCGCACCCGGGCGCGCGGTGTACCTCCTGCGCCAGCTCTGCGGCGCGCTCTCGGAAGCGCACCGGTCGGGGCTGGTCCACCGCGATCTGAAGCCCGCGAACATCATCGTCGCGGCGCTCGGGGGGCAGCGGGACGTGGTGAAGCTCCTCGACTTCGGGCTGGTGCAGGACCACGGTTCCGCTTCGGACGTGAAGATCACCCGGGCCGGAACGGTCCTCGGGACGCCGTCGTACATGTGCCCCGAGCAGGCCGCGGGTGAGAGCGTGGACCCGCGCGGCGACCTGTACTCGCTCGGCGCGGTCGCGTTCTTCTGCTTGACCGGCCGGCCCCCCTTCGAGGGCACGAGCGTCGGGAAGCTCATCAGCGCGCACCTCACACAACCCGCGCCGGACCTGCGCGCCCTGCGCCCGGACGTTCCGCCCGATCTCGCCGCCGTGGTGGCGAAGTGTTTGGCGAAAGACCCGGCGGGCCGGTTCGCGACCGCGTGCGAACTCGAATCCGCGCTGGCCGGGTGTGCGTGCAGCACGGCGTGGAGCGCGGCGCTCGCGCTGCGGTGGTGGGAGCCGCCGACCGAAGCGCCCACGGCCCCCGCCGCGGAACAGACGGAGACGATGGTTCGCACATGACCCACTTTTTGGCCCTCGAAACCTCGTGCGACGAGACCGCCGCGGCGGTGTTCACCGACGCCCTTCAGGTGCTGTCGAGCGTGGTAGCGTCGCAAACGGACCTGCACGCGCGGTTCGGCGGGGTGGTCCCCGAGATCGCCTCCCGCGCGCACCTGCGGAACCTCCTCCCCGTGATCGACGAGGCGCTTTCGCGCGCGCACCTGTCGCTCAAAGACATCGGGTGCGTCGCGGTTCACAACACGCCGGGGTTGGTCGGCGCGCTCCTGGTCGGGGTGAGCGCGGCGAAGGCGCTGGCGTTCGGGCTGGGCGTCCCGCTCGTCGCGGTGAACCACGTGGCGAGCCACGTCTTCGCGTGCCGGCTCGCCGCCGGGCGCGACATCTTCCCGTGCCTGGGGCTGGTGGTGAGCGGCGGGCACACGGCCCTCTTCCGATGTGACACCGCGCTGTCGCTGGAGCTGCTCGGGGGCACCCGCGACGACGCCGCCGGGGAAGCGTTCGACAAGGTGGCCGCTATTCTGGGGTTAGGCTTCCCGGGCGGCCCGGCGGTCGAGCGCGAGGCCGCGGCGGGCAACCCGAAGGCCCACGCGTTCCCGCGCACGTTCATCGACGACGGGCGGCTGGAGTTCAGCTTCAGCGGGCTGAAAACGGCGGTGCTCTACGCCTGCCACGGGCAGGACGTGAAGCGCGCGACCCCGCCCGGTCCGGGGCCGAAGCGGGCCGACCTCGCCGCCAGCTTCCAGGCCGCGGTGGTGGACGTGCTCACGATGAAGTGCAAACAGGCGCTGCGCAAAACGGGCCTCGCGCGGCTCGCGGTGGGCGGCGGCGTCAGCGCGAACCAGCCGCTCCGCTCCGCGCTCGAAGTCATGTGCGCGAAAGAAGGGGCGGAACTGTTTATCCCGCCGCTTTCGCTGTGTACGGATAACGCCGCGATGGCTGCGCTGGCGGTGGAGAAGTGGAAGCTGGGGGAGTTCGCCCCGGACGACCTCGACGCCGAACCGAACTGGCTGTGAAAGCAGAAGAGAAGGACTTTATCCACAGATTAACGCAGATAAACACAGATTCTAAAACAGAAAGCCAAGTCTCTTGTCTTGAAAACCTGTGTTTGTCTGCGTTAATCTGTGGATAAAACTCTTCTCTTTACGCCTTCTGCTCTTCTGAGGCGGGCGCGGGCGCCTTCGCGGCGGCTTTCTTCACCTTCTGCTTGGCTTCGCGCTCGACCTTCGCCTTTGCCAACCGGTCCTTTTCGGCGGCTTCGAACTTCGCCATTTCGGCGTTCACTTCGAGGCGCTCGGCTTTCGGGAGGTACACACCCGGCCCGAGGCGCGCTTCGTACCGCTTGCGGCGCTTTTCGGTCGCTTTCCGCTTATCACTTGCGGGGTTTCCCATTTTTCGGCTCCTTGACGCTGTGTGCGCGTTGACTGATTCGATATAGGGTAGCAGCCGGGCACGCGAACGGCGAGTGCGGGACCAACGATCATGAATCTTGACGACTTTCGCGCGCTGCTGCTCCCCGCGGGGCAACGGTTGCTCGCACAAGCCGTTGCGCTCCAGCCGACCGAGCCCACGTTCCTCGCGTGCGCCGACGTGCTGCGGAAGCACCACCCGCCCGCGCTCGCGCGAGCCGCACTCGAAACCGCGCTCCTGCGGATCAAAGCGCGCGAGAAGTTCACCGACGCGGACCGGATGTACTTCACCCGCGAGTCGCTGGAGCAGTCCACGAGCGAACCCGTTGCGCGGCACCGCGCCGCCCGGTTCGCGCCGTTCGGCCACGTCGCGGACCTGTGCTGCGGGATCGGTGCCGATGCGCTCGCGCTCGCCCGGATCGGGTTGCGGGTCGAAGCGATCGACCTCGATCCGCTGCGGGCCGAGATGTGCGCGGCCAACGCGGACGCGCTCGGGGTGCG
>DASWYH010000634.1:0-3015 GCA_036405095.1 Gemmata sp.
CCAACCCCAACTTCGAACTCACCCCTGAGGCGCTCCAGCGCCACGAGTGGAACGTCAAACAGTACCAGCGCGAGAACGGCAACGTCGTCCCGCCGCCGAAAGAAAAGTCCCTCCTGCCGCTGCCGAACGCGATCCCGGAACCGGACATGCAGGTCGATGTCGGCGTCCCCAAGCCGAAGCTGTACGGCGTGATCCCGGGGTACTCGATCGCCCACTTCCGGTACAAGGACAAGAACGGGCAAACGGTCGAAGAGGCGGCCCTGAAGCCCGGCGACGACGTGATCCTGACCACCGCCGGGGGCCAGGAGCTGAAGCCGGTGTGGGGCTCGTTCATCGTCACCGACTACCTCCGCACGGAGATGAGCGAGTACGACCAGAGCTTCGTGTACGTGCCGCTCGACCAGTTGCAGCGGATCCGCGGGATGACCGAGCGGGCCACCGCCTTTCAGATCAAGCTCAAGAACTACGAGCGCGACAAGGAGGTCGTGACCCGCGAGCTGCGGAAGGTGTTCCCGCACGGCGACGTGCGGATCGCGACCTGGGAGGAGCACCAGGGGCCGCTGCTGTCCGCGATCGAGGTGGAGCGGGGCATCCTGAACCTGCTGCTGTTCATGATCGTCGGGGTCGCCGGGTTCAGCGTGCTGGCCATCTTCACGATGATCGTGAGCGAGAAGTACCGCGACATCGGCATCATGAAGTCGCTGGGCGCGTCGAGCATCGGCGTGATGTCCATCTTCCTCGGCTACGGCCTGCTCCTCGGCGTCGTGGGCTGCGCCCTGGGCACCGCCCTCGGGCTCACCATCACGCACAACATCAACGAGATCGAAGCCTTCCTGACCGCCGTCACGGGGCACGCGGTGTTCCCGCGGGACGTGTACTACTTCAAAGAGATCCCCACCAACATCAACCCCTGGAGCGTGGCCGGGATCAACGCGGGGGCGCTGACGATCGCGGTCGTGTTCAGCCTGCTCCCGGCGTTCCGGGCGGCGATGCTGCACCCGGTTCAGGCGCTCCGGTTCGAGTAGCGCGCGGCGTCGCCCCTGGTCCCCCGGCCCCGGCCCTTTGCCTCTGCCGTGAGCGACCCCCGGCGGGGACCAGCGGCCGGGGACACACGACCAACGACAAAGGACCCAAGACGATGTTGATCGCCGAGAACCTTCAGAAGACGTACCGCCGGCACGCCGTTGAGGTGCCGGTGCTGAACCGGCTCAACCTGGAAGTGAAGACCGGCGAGTTCCTGAGCATCATCGGGGCGTCCGGGTCCGGGAAGAGCACGCTGCTGCACCTGCTCGGCACGCTCGACGCCCCGGACGGCGGCCGGGTGCTGCTCGACGGGGAGCGCATCGACGACCTGCCGGCCTCCGCCCGCGACCACCTGCGGAACCGCACGTTCGGCTACATCTTCCAGTTCTACCACCTGCTGCCCGAGCTGACCGCGTTCGACAACGTGCTGATGCCGGCCTACATCGGCCACTCCACGTTCAACTGGTGGCGCACGCGGGGCCAGTGGCGCCGGCGGGCCGAAGACCTGCTGAGGAAGGTGGGCCTGGGGCACCGGCTCAAGCACCGGCCCCGGGAGATGTCCGGCGGCGAGATGCAGCGCACCGCGATCGCGCGGGCGCTCCTCATGAACCCCCGGGTGCTGCTCGCCGACGAGCCCACCGGCAACCTCGACGCGAAGACCGGCGGGGAGATCGTCCACCTGCTGCGCGAGATCAACCGCGACCAGAAGGTGACCATCGTGATGGTCACCCACAACACCGAGATCGTGTCCGCAACGGACCGCGTGGTGCGCATGGTCGGCGGCGTGGTGACCGAGGACACGTCGGCCGGGCCGCGCCTGCTCGCCACCGACACCCCGCCCCCGCGCGCGATCCCGGTTGTCACGCCGCACCGGTTGGTCGGCATCCGGGTGAGTGAGGGGTGACCGGCGGGCGAATAGAACATCGGGAGCGGCGCCCCGGTTCGCCCCAACCCGCACCCACGTTCCCCCCATGTCCCTCGTCTGGATAAACGGCACGCTCGCGGACAAGCTCGACGCCCGCGTCAGCCCGTTCGACCACGGGTTCCTGTACGGCGACGGCGTTTGGGAGCCCCTGCGCGTGTTCGGCGGGGCGCTGTTCCGCGCGCCCGACCACCTCCGCACGCTCTTTCGCGCGGCGCACGCGCTGGACCTTCACGTCCCGCTCTCCCCGGACGAACTGCGTGCCGCGGTCGAAGCCACCGTGAAGGCGAACAACCGCACCGAGGGCTACGTTCGCGTGATCGTGACCCGCGGCCCGGGGACCATCGGCCCGGACCCGCGCAAGATCGAGCCGCAAATCCTCATCACCGCCGAAGAGTACCAGCCGTTCCCGCAGGAACTGTACGGCCACGGGCTGCACGCGGTCGTTTCACCGCTGCGGCTGGACCCGGAGAACCCGGCGCACCGGTTCCGCACGCTGAACCAGCTTCACGTCGTCCGCGCGAAGCAGCACGCGCTCCAAAACGGGTGCCTCGAAGCGCTGTTCGAGAACCGGGACCGCAACATCGTCGGCGCGACCGAGGGGTTCGTGTTCGCGGTGAAGGACGACGCGGTTGTTGTTCTGGGGGACCAGGCCGAAGACCCGACCGGGTTCGCGGTCGCGGCAGCGATCGGGGCCGCCGGCGCGGTGGTCGCCGAGTACACGATGACCCGCGCGGACCTCCTCGCGGCGGACGAGGTCTTCGTCGCCGGGACCGCGTGCGGGGTGATCGGGATCGTTCGCGTCGATGGCACCGACATCGGAACCGGTACACAAGGCCCGGTTACGCAAAAGGTGCGCGAACTTTATCAGCACCTCACCCGCGGCGAACCGAAGTAGAATAACGGTGTCTTCCCCCCTGGGAGTTGCACCGATGGTTACCATCCGCCGCATCCTCGTGCCCACCGACTTCAGCGACTGCGCGACCAAGGCCGTCCGATACGCGGTCGAACTCGCCGACAAGCTGGGCGCGGAACTGGTCCTTTTGCACGTCGTTCCGGACACGGTCCTG
>DASWYH010000635.1:0-4731 GCA_036405095.1 Gemmata sp.
GCTCCAGTTGTTTTGCACCAAGGAGAAGATCGGGCTGGTGGTGATCGGCCCCGAAGACCCGCTTGCGGCCGGGCTGGCCGATTTCCTGCGCGGGAAAGGGTTCAAGGTGTTCGGACCGTCGAAGGACGCCGCCCGAATCGAGTCGAGCAAGGTGTTCGCAAAGGAGCTGATGCGGCACGCGGACGTTCCGACCGCGGAGTTCCGTGTGTTCGACCACCCGCAGCCGGCCCGCGACTACATCGAGACTCGAGATTACCCCGTTGTGGTGAAGGCCGACGGGTTGGCCGCGGGCAAGGGCGTGGTCGTCTGCAAGACCAGCGCGGAAGCCGCGCAGGCCGTGCGCCGCATCATGACCGACGCGGAGTTCGGCCAGAAAGCGGGCCGGCACGTCGTCGTCGAAAAGCGCCTGGAAGGTGAAGAGGTGTCGGTGCTGGCGCTGGTCAGCGGGCGCACGTTCCTGCCCCTGCCAGCGTGCCAGGACCACAAAGCCGTCGGGGACGGCGACACCGGACCCAACACGGGGGGGATGGGCGCGTACTGCCCCGCCCCGGTGGCGACCCCGGCGCTGATGGCCGAGTGGGAGCGAACGGTCTTCTTCCCCACCATCCACGCCATGAAGCGCGGCCGGTTCCCGTTCCAGGGCGTGCTGTTCGGCGGGTTCATCCTGACCAACCAGGGCACGCGGGTGCTGGAGTTCAACTGCCGGTTCGGCGACCCCGAAACGCAGGTCCTCATGATGCGGCTCCAGACGGACCTGCTCGACCTGCTCGAGGCCGTCGCGGACGAGCGGCTACAAGAGTTCGAGGACAAGATCCGCTGGGACGCGCGCCCGGCGGTGTGTGTGGTGCTCTGCTCCGGCGGCTACCCCGGTAAGTACGACAACGGGAAGGTGATTACCGGCATCGCCGACGCCGAGCAACTGCCCGATGTCAAGGTCTTCCACGCGGGAACGAAGCTGGACGCCCGCGACCGCGTCGTCACGGACGGGGGCCGGGTGCTCGGTGTGACGGCGCTAGGCGCCACGCTCGCGGACGCGAAGGCCCGCGCCTACGAAGCGGTCAAGTTGATCGCGTTCCCCGGGGTGCACTACCGGACCGACATCGCCGACAAGGCCCTGAGGGCCAAACCGGCCGCCCCCCCGCAGGAAGCGCCGAAGCTCCCGGCCCGGTTCCGCAAGCCCGGCGGCGACAAACCGGCCGCGTCATGAACGAACGCGCCGCCCTCCTTCATGCCGTTTGCGCGAACCCGGACGACGACACCGCCCGGCTGGTGTTCGCGGACTGGCTGACCGAGCACGGCGAAGGAGAGCGGGCCGAGTTCATCCGCGGGCAGATCGCGTGTGACCTCGACAACTTCGACACCGGAACCGTGAAGTTCGTCCCCCTCGCCGGGTACGAACGAAATCCCGCGGTCGTGCAGCGGGTCGAACTCGAGTACCGCACGCTCATACTCGCCGCGCGGCACCGGCCGGCGTGGCTCGCGGCACTCGCGGGCCGCACCCCGGACGACTCCACCGACCTCGGTTACCGGTACGGCCCGTTCTACCACGGGTTCGTGTTCAGCCTGTTCGTGTCCCACCCCGACCCGTTCCTGAAGGACTGGCCGGTGATCTTTCAGAGCGCACCCATAACGGAACTCGAACTGAGCTGCACCGTGCCGCTGCGCGCCGTTGCGGGGCCGGGGTTCGAGCGGGTGCGCGAGCTGCGCATCACCCCCGGGTGCGAGCTGACCCTCCGCGACGTTGCCACGCTGACCGAGCTGGCGAACGAAAGCCCACACCTCCGCGTGTTCGTCGCGGCCGAGCAACCGGACGACCGGGTCACCGCGCTCCGGCGTGTGTTCGGTGACCGGCTCCGCTGGCAGTTCAACCGATCGTGAGTTCCGGGCGACATGCGCCTCATTTACGAACTCTCCGACAGCGCCCACTACCGCTCTCTGGCAAACAGGCTCAAGCCGTCGCGGCTCCGGTAGGCGGTTTGGGTGCAAGAATCACTGGCCGTTGTGTGGATAACCGCGAGGGGAACGGTTGCGAGACCCAATCGAGCAACTCAACGAGCCGGAGTTCGGTGGCCCACGCGGGGCGCCCACAACGGTTAGTATCCTACACGTTTCGGCGTTTGTGTTCTGGCCCTCTTTGTGGATTCAGACCACGCAGTCGAGGCTCCGATAAGGCTGAAAAGGAGCGCGACCCCTTCCGGACCCGGCTCCTGGCGCCGCCAACGGTGAGACTGATACAGGGTCCGGCTCAGGGTGTCTGTTCCTTGTGGAACAGGCATGAGAGTCGCCGTACAAGAACTCAGTTTGCGCTCGCAAACGTTTTCGGCTCTCGGCTTTGCAGTCACTGGCTCAACTGGGCGGCAGTAAGCGGCTCAATCTCTGTCATTTCAAAGAATTAAGATAAAATCATCTGCTGTTGTACAGTGGCCCTAATCCTGTCTGTGCGGTCTTCAGTTCCCGCACAGACAGGAATGTCTGTGCCGCAAAACCATACAATATCAACCGGATCGTCCGGTCGCCGGCTCACTCGATCAGACACAGCGTAACAATTCTGGGGCCGTGGTCGTGTCGCTCAGGTCACACGTGCAGGTCGGCCGTCTTCCCCAGTACGCGCGCGTACCGCGCGCGGATCGGCGCCACGTGCTCGCCCACGAACTCTTCTACCTGTTCAGGGGACCGCCCGACGAATTGCCGCGGATCGAGCGCCGCGCCGAAGTCCACCTTCTCGAATCCGGGCGCGCTTTTGAGTCGGTCGAACAGCTCCGCGGGCGAGCCCTCCCCGGCCTTCACGCGCGCGGTAACCGCGTGACTGTGTTCCTTAACTGTGTGGTGAACCGCTTGTCGGTCGCCGCCGGCGCGGACCGCGGCCATCATCAGGTTCTCGGTCGCCATGTACGGCAGGTACTCGCGCACGTTCTTCGCGATGATCGGCCGGTTCACGACCAACCCGTGCCCGGTTTCGCTCTTTTGGGTGAGGACGTTCAGCGCGATGCGGAGCACCGCGTCGGCTGCGAGGAACCCTTGCGGGAGGTACAGCCGCCGGCACGCGCTGTCATCAAGGGTGCGCTCGAACCATTGCGTTGATGCGGTGTCGGCCGCCATCGCCGGCAAGCCTGATACGAACCGGGACAAGCTGCACATGCGCTCGGCCCGCATCGGGTTCCGCTTGTAAGCCATCGCGCTGGAGCCGATCTGCTCGGCCTCGAACGGTTCGTCCACTTCCTGCCGGTGGGCGAGCAGCCGGAGATCCGTTCCCCACTTGTGCGCGCTCTGCGCTAACCCGTTGAGGGCGTCGAGAACTTGCGCGTCGATCTTGCGCGAGTACGTTTGCCCCGTGACCGGGAACACCCGCTCGAACCCCATTTTCCGGGCGACCAGCGCGTCGAGGCGCTTCACCTTGTCGTGATCGCCGTTGAAGAGCGCGAGGAAGCTCGCCTGTGTGCCCGTTGTGCCCTTTGCCCCGCGGAACGGGAGCTCGTCCCGTCGGCGCTCCAGCTCCTGAAGATCCAGAACGAAATCGAACAGCCACAGTGACGCGCGCTTGCCCACGGTGGTGAGCTGTGCGGGCTGGAAGTGCGTGAACCCGAGGGTCGGCTCGTCCTTCCACGTCGTTGCGAACGTTGCGAGGGCGTCGATGACGCACGCGAGCGAGGCGCAGAGCTGGGCCAGGCTTTCGCGCATCAGGATGAGGTCGGCGTTGTCGGTGACGTAACATGAGGTCGCGCCGAGGTGGATGATGTCGCCGCACCCGGGGGCCACATCTTTGAGCGCGTTCACGTGCGCCATCACGTCGTGGCGCAGGCGCTTTTCGTGAGCGGCAGCCCGTGCGAGGTCCACGTCATCTAGGTGGTCGCGGAGCTCCGCGAGCTTCGCGGTCGTGATGCGGGGTTGGCCATCGTCGCCGAGCAGACCCAGCTCGGCTTCGCTCTCGGCGAGCGCGAGCCAGAGCCGGCGCCAGGTGCGGAACTTCCGCAGCGGCCCCCATCGTTCCGCCATCTCATGAGAAGCGTAGCGCCCGATGAGGGGGTTGTCGTACACGTCGTTCGGTTGCGTCATAACTTGAGCAATTCCGCTCGGTCCTGGGGCGCGGGCGGGCGGGCGGGAGTTACCCCCGGCGCGGGCGCCCGGGGTGCGCCAACACGTCTGATCCGCAGTTCGTTGTAGGATTTTCGCCCGTTTCGGCTGACTCCCCGGGTCGCGGCCCCCGCGGGTGAGGTATGTTTCCATCCGACAGGAGGTCTGGCGCGCCTTGCGCGTGCCGACTGTCGCCGATCGAAGCGATCACGGAGGACGATCAATGCGCATACAGCTTCCCCGGCTCGGGGTTGCGGCGCTGGGCGTCGCGCTGTGGGTGGGGGCCGGGCAGCCGGCGTCCGCACAGCAGCCGCCCCCGCCGGCGTTCTACACGATGCCCACCCCGCAACCGCGGCTCGATTTCCCGCAAGGGCCGGAGCCGCAGCTCCCGCGGATGTACTACTACCCGTACTACTATTTCCCCCACAGCTACTGGCCGCAGAACAGCCCGCAATGGCCGGAACCGAAGGGCCACCCCTACGTGCGGCCCCCGGCGTACCAGGCATACCCGGCCTTCAAGGAGCCGGGCTGGCGATACGAGTTGTGGACCCCGATGAAGTACTACCGGGGTAACCACTTCTGGCTCGACCAGTTCTAAGCGTAGTCCGGAACGCGGAACTCGGAATGAAAGCCGAAGACAGTGCCGAGCCAGACGCGGAC
>DASWYH010000636.1:0-6573 GCA_036405095.1 Gemmata sp.
TTCCGCCAGGGCGCGGATCGTGTCCCCGACCCCGGGCAGGAGCCGCGTTTCGGAGACCATCACGCCCGCGTGGTGCTCGCGGTAGCGGGCGACCGCTTCGCCCACCGGGGCACCGGGCACCAGATCGGCGAGGAGCTTGTCGAGCCCGAACCCGACGTGCCCGCGGACCTCGGCTTCGGTCATCGGCGGGAAGCCGTAGCTCTGCCGCACGTGGTTGGTGCTCGAGGTGATCGCGGTGAAACTGTCCGCGAGCGTACCATCGAAATCGAAGAGCGCGGCTCGGAAAGGCATCGGTGCTCCTGAAACGGTGTTCGTGGTGGGCCTTTCGTTATTGTTCCGGGCGAAACGCGGCACCGGTTTTTGTCGGAATTTCGAGCATTGCGCGGGATTGTGTAGATTTCGTGAAGGGAGCAGTGTAAAAAGTAACTGTCACTATGGTGCTATTTCGGTCCGCCCGCGTCGGGCGGCCGAATCGGTGGAGGGGGTGCGATGGAAAATTGGGTGCGGGGCGGATCGGAACCGTTGGCCGAGCGCGGCGTGGTGCCCGCCGGGATCGCGGGGGCGCTGGGCGGCGGCGTGGTGGCGGTGGCGCTCGGCGCCGGATGGGGGGTAACCTATCCGCAGGCGTGTGGCACCATCGGCGCGATGCTCGGCAGCGCTGCCGCTTCGTTCGCGTGGTGGGTGACGGTCCGAACCGCGGGCGCGGCAACTACGGCGCTTGCCGCCCGCCGGTCCGTGCCCCGTACGACCCGAGCGGCCGTTCCGCACGCCTGACCCGCGCCCGGGGCACCCGCTCGGCTCGGGCGCTACCAGCCCGCGTCGTCGTCGTCGTACAGTGACGGGCGCTCGTCGATCGAGGCGGGGCTGGCCCCGAACACCCCGACCCTCACCCCGTGGCGCTTCAGCTCGGCACTCGCGTAGCCGCTGACCAGCGTCAGGATGAGGAGCCCCAGGCACGGGAACACCGTGGCCGGGGCGAACACCAGCGCCGCGAACGGCCCCTTCAGTTCCCACGACAACAGGAACACGTAGATCCCGCCGAACCCGCCCAGGATGAAGGTGAACAGCACCGGGAACTTGACCCCGCTGCCCCGGCCCTCGTTCGCGAACGTCAGCGCGATGAACCCGCCCCACAGGGCGAGTTGGGCCAGCACCACCGCGATCAGCCACCGCTGGTAGGTGGCGATCCGCTTCAGCGCGCCAACGGACCGCTCGGGCGGGCCGAACTCGTCATCGAACGCGGCCATTCTCCCCCCCCGCCGGTGTCGTGCTCCCGTTGCCGGTGTGTTGCACCAAAGATGCCACACGTCCGACCCGCGAGCGGCGCCATTTTGGAGCGGCCCGGCGCCGGGCGCTTCGGCGGCTTCAGTGCTTGCCGCGCACGAGCAGCCGCGCGCACCCGGCGGCACCGATGAACCCGGCATCCGAACCCAGGCTGGCGAACGCGATCTTGACCGACCGGGTCGGGAACGGGAGCCCGAACCGCTTCACGTAGGCGTCGATCTTGGAGCGGAACCATTCGCCGGCGGCCACCATCCCGCCCCCGAACACGATCATCTCGGGGTCGACGGTCGCGATCACCGCGCAGGCGCCGAGCGCGAGGTAGTACGCGGTGTCGTCCACCACCTTCAGCGCGAGTTCGTCGCCGTCGGCGGCGTGCCGGAAGATGATCTTCGCGGTGAAGTCCTCGTCGTTGGCGGTGTAGTAGTCGCGGAGCTTGCTCGCCGGGCCGCGCCACTGGGCCATGTCTTCGCGGGCGCGGCGGACCACGTTCGTCGCGCTCCCGTAGGCCTCCAGGCACCCGCGGGCGCCGCAGCCGCACTGGCGCCCGGTGTCGGGCATCGCGATCCGCATGTGCCCGAGTTCGCCGCCGTGACTGTGCTCGCCCTCGATGATGCGGTCGTCGATGATGATCCCGCCGCCGACGCCCGTCCCGAGGGTGAACAGCACCATGCTCTTCGCGTCGCTCGCGGCCCCGACCCAGAACTCGCCGTAGGCCGCCGCGTTCGCGTCGTTCTGGTACGCGGTGGGCAGCCCGAACGCCCGCGCGATGTGGTCCCGCACCGGCACGTTCTTCCACGGCTTCAGGTTGGGCGGGTCGAGGATCAAGCCCGCTTTGATGTCCATGAGGCCCGGGGTCGCGACCCCGATGGCCGTGATGTCGGGCAGCGCGAGCCCGGCGGCGGCAACGGCCCGCCGGATCGTCTCGCACATGGTCTCCAGACCTTCGTCCTGCCCCCGCTCGGGGTGCGTGTCCATCACCACCGGCTTGGACAGCGGCGCGCCGGCACCGGTCACCACCGCGGCCTTCATCGTGGTCCCGCCGACATCGAGCCCGACGTAATTTTCCGGAGCGGCCATCGCGTCACCTCGTGGTGGTCATTGGTCACTGGTCACTGGTCACTGGTCATTCGTCCGGAGGGATCGGGCTGATTCCGTTCGCGCACGGCCCTGGACCGATGACCAGTGACCAGTGACCAGTGACCGATGACCACGTTGTACCGATGGGGCCGGAGTTGTGACAGGTGACCCGTGTTAACGGCCCTTAACAGCGGTCACGGGCGTTAACTTCGGGCACGCAACGGCCCAAATTGCCGGCACCCGGGGCGCCCACGCCCGCGGGCGGTGACCTACGGTTTGGGAGAACTCAACATCCCCCGCCCCGCTCGGCGGTCGCACACGCCCGGAAGCACTTGGCACATGGAACCGCTCACCCCCCAAGTGATGCACAAGCTGGTCTTCACGATCCTCGTTCACGGGCTGCCGGACGCGCAGACGAACGTGGCCTACGAGGTCCTCTTGGAGGCACAGAATAACCCGAACCCGCAGGTGCGGGAACTCGCGGTGGTCGCGCTGGCCGAGCTCCCGGTGCCGGTGCCGAAACGGGTCGCGGCGCTCTCGAAGGGGCTCCGGGACACGTCCTCGCGCGTGCGGCGCCGGGCGGCCCGCGCGCTGGGCGATTTCGGCATCCAGGCGATCCCCGCGGTGCCCGCGCTCGTTACCGGGCTGCGGGACGGCGACACCAGCGTGCGCCGCGACTGCGCCGGCACCCTCGGCCGGCTCGGCCCGGCGGCGGGTCCGGCCGCCAGCGGGCTGGTGAGCTTGCTCTCGGAACCGGAGACCCGGAGCCGGGTGGTGGCCGCGACCGCGATCAAGCGGGTGGGCCGCGGGGCCGTTCCCGCGCTGCTCAACGGCCTCCAGAACGCCGACGCCGAGGTGCGCGACCGGTGCGCGAAGCTCCTCAACCACCTCGCGCCCGACGACGACGGCGTGAACGACGCGATCCGCTCCGCGGGCGACGACGCGCTCCCCCGAACCGAGGTCCACACCCCGCTCGCGCTCGCGGTGAGTTGAGCCCCCGCGACGGGGGCACGGAGGTCGCGCGCGCCCGCGCGGCCTTTCCCCGTCACTCACGGCTCCGGCGGCGCAGCATCCACTTCACCGCGCGGATGACGGCGCCCCGGGGGCTGAACCGCTCCAGAAACAGCAGCAACTGATTTCGCCAGCCGGGAACCACCATCCGGCGCCCGGCTCTGAGGGCGCGGACACCGGCTTCGGCGACCGCGCGGGCGCCCATCGCCTGACCGGCGCTGAACGCGCGCCCGCCCGCGCCCGCCGCCCGTGCGAACTCCGTGGCCACCGGTCCGGGGCACAGCACCGTGACCGTTACGCCGGTCCCGATCAATTCGCTGTGCAGCGCTTCGGAGAGCGAGTTCACATACGCCTTCGTCGCGTAGTACACGGCCATGTACGGCCCCGGCTGGAACCCGGCGACCGACCCCACGTTCAGGATGTGCCCGCGGTCCCGTTCCACGAACCCGGGAAGGAACAGCGCCGTGAGTTCGGTCAGGGCGGTGACGTTCACCTGAATCATGCGGAGCACTTTGCCGGGGTCGGCCTTCGCGAACGATCCCACGTCACCGAACCCGGCGTTGTTCACCAGCACCTCGACCCCGAGCCCCGCCGCGCGGACGGAATCGAACAAGCGCGGCGCCGCCCCCGGAACCGCCAGATCGAGCGGGAACACGTGACAGGTGGCCCCGTGCCGCTGCTCCAGCTCGGCTGCGAGCGCGTGCAGCGGCTCCGCGCGCCGGGCCGTGAGAACGAGATCGTAATCGGGCGCGAGCACCCGGGCGAGTTCGGCGCCGATTCCGGCGCTGGCGCCGGTCACGAGTGCAACGGGTCGTGTCGGTGGTGGTGGCATGGCGCGAAGGTGATACCGTGTTTGGTGCCGAAGGGCGTTACGGATTTTGACCCGGCGGCGGGGCAACTTCCGGCTCGGGGTCCGGGACGGGTTCGGCCTCGGGCGGCGCGGTCGCCGGGACGAGGAAGATGTCCCCCTCGGGCTCGGGCTGTTCGAGCCCCAGCCCGTGGTGCCGGATCAGTTCGAGGATGGCGAGGAAGATGCCGATCAGCCGCGCCTTGAAGTGCGGCGGCGGGAACGCCTCGCGGAACGGGAGCCGCCCCCCGGCGGCGGCCACGCGCTCCATCAACTGCGCCTCGTACACGTGCTGCGGGGTGTCATCGACCGCGATCGTTGCGGGCTGGAGCGCCTGCGTTTCGCGCATCAGCCGGGCGAACGCGCTGACCAGATCCCAGAGCTCGACCTGCCGCACGTTCGGGGTGCGGTCGCGCTCGCGCTCGGGTTCGGGTGGGGCGACCCGTGCGACCCGCTCGGCGGCGGCCTCGGCCCTCGCTTCGAGCGCCGACGCGGCGTCCTTGAACTTGCGGTACTCCAGCAACTGCCGCACCAGCTCGCGCCGCGGGTCCGGTTGGTCGTCCGGCGCGAACGGGCTCTCCGCGGGGAGCAGGGTGCGGCTCTTGATCTCCATCAGCGTCGTGGCCATCACCAGGAACTCGCCCGCGAACTCGATGTCGAGTTCCTTCACCGCGAGGACGTACGCGAGGAACTGGTCGGCAATGGTCGCGACGGGGATGTCGAGAATGTCCACCTCGTTCCGCTTGACCAGGTAGAGGAGCAGGTCGAGCGGGCCGTGGAAGGTGTCGAGCTGGACGAGGTGCGCCATTGAATCGGCAGTATAAGGACTTCCGGTCAAAAGTCGTCAGGTCGGAAGTTGTGACCACGCGGCCTTCGCCGGGAGCACGTGCGATCTTCGGCCCGGCAACGTACCGGTGCGCTCGGCTCGTCCCGCTGCCCACGGGGCAGCGGACGACCGGAACGCGCCAGAACCGGTCAAGAGCCCCTTTCGTCGGCCCTGTCGCTCCGGATAGCATGTTGTTTCCGCCAGTGAACCCTCGGAAGTGCCATGCGCTCAACCTCTCTCCTCACACTCGTGCTGTTCGGTGGCGCCGCGTTTGGGCGCGACGCCCGCCCGGTTGCCCCGCCCCCGGTCGATTTTGAGCGCGACGTACAGCCGATCCTCGCAAAACACTGCGTCTCGTGCCACGGGCCGGACAAGCAGAAAGGTGGGCTTCGCCTCGACCGCGGCCCCGACGCGCTCAAGGGCGGCGACTCGGGCGCGGTGATCGCCCCCGGGAAACCGGCCGATAGCGCGCTCGTCAAACGGTTAACGGCCGCGGACGCGGGTGAGCGCATGCCGCCCAACGGCCCGCTCACACAGGAACAAATCGGTACGCTCGCGCGGTGGATCGAGACCGGGGCGAAGTGGCCCGCCGGCGGCGCCACCGCCGACGAACACTGGGCGTTCCAACCGGTCCCGCGCCCCGACGTGCCCCGCCGCCGCGACGCGAACCCGATCGACGCATTCGTGGCGACCAAGCTCCGTGACAGCGCCCTGTCACCCTCCCCCGAGGCCGACCGGCGCACCCTGATCCGGCGCCTGAAGTTCGACCTGCTCGGGCTCCCGCCGACCCCGGAAGAGGTTCACACCTTCGTCACCGACAGAGACCCCAACGCGTACGAAAAGCTGGTGCGCGCCTACCTCGCCAGCCCGCACTACGGCGAGCGGTGGGCGCGGCACTGGCTCGACGCGGTGCGGTTCGCGGAGTCCAACGGGTTCGAGACGAATCAGCCGCGGCCCAATGCGTGGCACTACCGCGACTACGTCATCAAAGCGCTCAACGACGACAAGCCCTACGACGTGTTCGTGCAGGAGCAGCTCGCGGGGGACGCGCTCGGCGCGGACGCGGCCACCGGGTTCATCGTCGGCGGCGCGTGGGACGAGGTGAAGAGCCCCGACCCCACGCTGACCCTGAACCAGCGGGCCGACGAGCTGCACGACATGATCGGCACCACCGGTTCGACGTTCCTGGGGCTCACGGTGGCGTGCGCGCGGTGCCACAGTCACAAGTTCGACCCGATCCCGCAAACCGACTACTACCGGTTCAAGGCGGTCTTCGCGGGGGTGCTGCACGGCGAGCGCCCGATCCGGACCGGCGACCCCGCCACACTCGCGAAGGAGGCCGAGCGGCTCCGCGCGCGACTCGGCCCCCTGGAAGCGCAGCTCGCGGCGCTGGAACCGCTCGCCGACCCGATCGCAACGGCCGCCGGCCGCGCCGCGGTCGACCCGCGGGCCAACACCGAGCGCATCAAGCCCGTCCGGGCCAAGTTCGTGCGGTTCGTGGTGTTCGAGGCGAACAGCAACGAACCGT
>DASWYH010000637.1:0-2007 GCA_036405095.1 Gemmata sp.
CATTCCGTGCCTCGATGTGGATCGCGGGCGCGTGGTGAAGGGAACGAATTTCGTCGGGCTGCGGGACGCCGGGGACCCGGTGGAGGTGGCCCGCCGGTACGACGAACAGGGCGCCGACGAGCTCGTGTTCCTCGACATCTCGGCCAGCCACGAGGGCCGGGCCATCATGCTGGAGATGGTGCGCCGGGTCGCCGAGCAGATCTTCATGCCGTTCACCGTCGGCGGCGGGATCCGGACCCTCGCCGACGCCACCCAGCTCATCCAGGCCGGCGCCGAAAAAGTCAGCCTGAACTCGGCCGCGGTGAAGACCCCGGAGCTGATCGCGGAGGTGAGCCGCAAGTTCGGCACCTGCGCCACGGTGGTCAACATCGACCCCCGGCGGGTGCGGCGCGCGGAGTTCCGCGCGCGGAACGCCAAGCTGACCGGCGCGCTGGCCCACCTCCGTTCCGATCCCCCGTCGGCCCCCGAACCGGACGAGGTCTGGGAGGTCCACGTGAACGGGGGCCGCGTGCCCACCGGACTGGAGGCGGTGGCCTGGGCGCGCGAAGTGGTGAAATCGGGGGCCGGGGAAATCGTCCTTACTTCGATGGACGCGGACGGCACCAAGAACGGGTACGACCTCCCGATGCTGGAGGCCGTGAGCCGCGCCGTCAACGTGCCCGTCGTGGCGAGCGGGGGCGCGGGGAGCCCCGAGCACCTGAGGCGCGCCTTCGAGGCCGGCGCCGATGCGGCCCTCGCGGCGAGCATCTTCCACTACAACGAGTACTCGATTCCCGACACGAAAGCGTACCTGGCGTCCCGGGGCGTGCCCGTGCGGCTCTAGCCCGCGCGCCCCGGCGACTTGCGGTTCTCTCATCTCATTCACCGGTTCGTAGCGAGGATCTTCTGATGCCCCCGCCCCCTCCGCCGCCCCCGCCCGCCCCGTATGTGCCGATCCCGATCAACTCGCCGGAGCCCGGGCTGAAGGTGGCCGCCACGGTGCCCGGCGAACCGCAGATCAACCAACTGTTCCGCACGGTGATGCTGCACAAGGGCTCGGACCTGCACCTCAAGGCCGGGCTGCCGGGGATGATGCGGCTCCGCGGCGTGATCCAGAAGATGAACACGCCGGTGCTCACCCAGGAGACCCTCGAAAAGCTCATCTACCCGATCCTGCGGGACAAAGACAAGAAGGTGCTCGACGAGACCGGCGGGGCCGACTTCGCCCACGTCATCGGCAACGACGAGGCCCGCTACCGGGTGAACCTGCTCAAGCAGCGGGGCCGGTTCGCGATGGTCGCCCGGCTGGTGAACCAGAGCATCCCCACGTTCGAGAAGCTCGGGCTCCCGGCCACCATCGAGAAGCTGTGCCACTACGAACAGGGGATGGTGCTGCTCGCCGGGGTGACCGGGTCCGGGAAGTCCACGACGATCGCGTCGATGCTGGACTACATGAACCAGAACGAGGCCCTGCACATCCTCACGATCGAGGACCCGATCGAGTTCGTGTTCACGGACAAGATGTCCATCGTGAACCAGCGCGAGGTGTACCTGGACGTGTGCGACTGGCACACGGCGCTGAAGCACGCGGTGCGCGAGGACCCGGACGTGATCCTCGTGGGCGAGATGCGCGACTCGGAGACGTTCGAGGCCGCGGTCCACGCCGCAGAAACCGGGCACGTCGTGTTCGGGACCATTCACGCGTCGAACGCGTACAGCACCGTCGACCGCATCCTGGGTCTGTTCCCGCCGGGGCAGCACGGGGCGGTCCGTCAGTCGCTGGTGTTCAACCTGCGCGCGGTGGTGGCACAGAAGCTGGTGCCGTCGTGCATCCCGGGTGTGCAGCGGGTGCCGACGAACGAGATCATGATCGTGAACCCGACGATCCGGGACATCATCCTCAAGGCCCAGGACGCGAAGCTGCTGGACGCGATCCGCGCGTTCTACAACGAGGGCATGATGGACTTCAACAAGAACCTGGAGGACCTGTGCCTCGGGGGGCGGATCGACAAGCCGACCGCGCTGGAG
>DASWYH010000638.1:0-1996 GCA_036405095.1 Gemmata sp.
TGCCGCAGTAGCGGGCAGGTCACCGACGAGGTGGTGAAGGAGTACATCGAGCACCAGGGGCGCGGGGGCGACACCGAGTTCGGGGTCGAGGGTGCCCCCTCGTAGCTTCAGCCGGCCTCGGGCCGGAAGTCTTCAGCCGACCTCCGGTCGGAACAGGACTTTCAGTCCGTTACTCGAAGCCACCGCCTTTCAGGCGGTGGTATGTTCACTTGTTCAGGTCGAGCATGAAGAAATCGCGGGGGCTGCGGACGAACGGGTGGTTCGGGAACACGAGCGTACCCTGAGCCGGGCCGTAAGCGCCGGGCGGGTATCCGTTCGGGTTGTACGCCGGTCCCTGTTGGCCGTAGCCCCGTTGGCCGTAGGAACCGAGGTGGAACAGGCGCTTGATGCGGGGGTGCAGTCCGTAGGGATCGGGCGCGACGCCGTTGTACGGGTTGCCCATCCCGAGGAGCGTGTTCGGCCCGCCGGGTTGTGGCACGCCGCCCGCTTGCGGCATCGCACCCCCTTGCGGCGCAACCGGTGCCGCCCCGCGCGCTCCGCCCCAGTCCGCCCGAGCCGCGCCCGCCGCCAGGCCCAACAGCACCACCGTCATCAAGACGCGCTTCATGCGCAGTTCCCCCGCGACTCCGATCCGGGTTCGGACCGGTCGATACCGTTCTTATCGGCACCGCGGGGCGCACAAAGTCAGTTTTCTTGCCGAACGGTTCAACGGACCAGGGTCATCCAGTAAACGAGGAGGCCGAAGGACGAGACCACAACGGCCCCGGTCCCGACCGCGGCCGACATCAGCCACCGGGTGACCTGGTTCTCATCGGCCGGGTGCGTCGCGAGCGCCGTGCGGAGCAACCGCGAAACGTCTTCAAACAGGCGCTCATCGTTGGAGAGCCATCGCAGGGTTGCGGTTCGGCCGCCTTCGAACGTGTCCAGTTCAAAGAGCGGCGCCCCGGACGACCAGAGGTTCCCGGTGCGCACGAGCGGCTTCCCGAGTTGTTCGAATACCTCGCAGAGCAGCGCCTCACACGCCGTGCCCTCGATGTTGTAAACGACCAACGACCGGCGCCGCGCGAGCAGCGCCAGCCCGATCCCGCCGAGCACGAGTGTGAGGTAGCAGAACACGAGCAGCCCCCACGTCACGCGCTCCTGGTTCCACACGTCGCGTAGCGCCTCAAAGTTGCCGCGCATCCAGAAGCGGAAATTGGATTGCAGGAGCGTGAGCACCACCCCGCCCCCGAAGATGATGAACCCGGACAGCCCGACCGCGAGGCCGGCAAAGTCCCACGGCCCGGACATGGCGACCGGGTGGTCGCCCCGTGTGATCCGGGTGAGCCACAGGAGGTACATCGCCAGCGGGATGAGGCAGAACACCCCGGCGAGGCAGATGACGAGGATGAACGGAACGGCCAAGGAACGGGTTCCCGTCGGGTGGCGCCCGCGGGCGCGTGACGAAAGTATTCAGGTCATCATAGGTTGCAGCGCCGGGCCGGTCAATTCGCGATGCCAACTCGGCAACCGTTCCAAGATATTCGGGAGCGGAATTACAAGTTGCCCTTTTCGTTCCCCGATCAGTCGCATAAGATACCTTCACAAGACGCGGCGTGGAGCAGCCCGGTCAGCTCGCCAGGCTCATAACCTGGAGGTCGTTGGTTCAAATCCAACCGCCGCAACTTCTAAGTGCTTGTGTTTTCAAGAATTCGGCCTCCCAGTCGGCACCGCACGACTGGGAGGCCGAATTCATTTTACCCGATTTCTTACCCCGAACAGACGGGGATGGCCCGAAGCCACTGCCCTGCTGGTCAGGAAAAAACAAGTGACAGGGGCGGACCGGGGCTACTCAGAGATTGAGACTGGCTGATTAAGGGGTTGTTTCAAAACCCTCCCGGCGTAGGTTGGTCCCGACCCACAGTTGCGGAGGTCGGACCGATGCCGGTGCTGGTGACCGATGAACTCTGGGAGGCGGTCCGACCGCTCCTGCCGCCCCATCCGCCATCACCTAAGG
>DASWYH010000639.1:0-3585 GCA_036405095.1 Gemmata sp.
GCGAGGTCGCTGCCCGGGTGGCTCGCGATGAAGTACGGGATGATCTGCTGCTTCGGCTTGCCCGCGTCCGCGCTCGCTTCCCGGAACTGCTGCGCGAACACCCCGAAGTTGTCGATGTCGGGCTTCTTCATCAGCTCCAGCACCTTCGGGCTGGTGTGTTCGGGTGCGACCTTCAGCCGCCCGCCGGTGTGGTGCTCGGCCAACTCGCGAACGTATTCGGGCGACAGTTGCGCCAGGTCCATCCGGATGCCCGAGGACACCAGCACCTTGCGGACGCCGCCCACCTCCCGCACGTCGCGCATCAGCTCGATCAGCGGGCCGTGGTCCGTTCCCAGGAGCTTGCACACCGTCGGGTGAACGCACGACAGCCGCTTACACTTCGCTTCCACCTCGGGCCGCGAGCACCGCATCGTGTACATGTTCGCCGTCGCGCCGCCGATGTCCGAGATGATGCCCTTGAACTCGGGATCGGATGCCAGCTTCTCCACCTCGCGCAGCACCGACTCGTGAGACCGGCTCTGGATGATGCGCCCCTGGTGCGCCGTGATCGAACAGAACGTGCAGCCGCCGAAACACCCGCGCAGGATCGTCACCGAGTCCTTGATCATCTCGTGGGCGGGGATCGGCTCCTTGTAACTCGGGTGCGGGCGCCGCGAGTACGGCAGGTCGTATACCGCGTCGATTTCCGCTTGTGAGAGGGGCAGGGCGGGCGGGTTCTGCACCACCGCCTGCCGGTCGTGGAACTGCACCAGTGTGGCCGCGTTGAACGGGTTCGTGTTCGTGTGGATGATGCGCGTCGCCTCGGCGAACGCTTCCTTGCTGTCGCGCACGGCTTCAAACGACGGCACGCACTCGACCTTTTCGCCCAGCGTGTGCAGCCCGTGCGCCTGGAGCTGGTCCGATTCCTTCGCGCCGAGTGCGTAAGTCACACCGCGCAGCGCGCGGAGGTCGCGCAGCGTCCCGCCGGCCTTCAGTTTTTGGGCGATCGTGACGATACTGGCCTCGCCCATTCCGTACACGACCAGGTCGGCCTTCGAGTCGAGCAGGATCGACCGCTTGACCGTGTCGGACCAGTAGTCGTAGTGGGCCAGCCGGCGCAACGAGGCTTCCACCCCGCCGGCGATCACCGGGACCCCCGGGAACGCTTCCCGGGCGCGCTGGCAGTAGGGCAGGGTGGCCCGGTCGGGGCGCAAGCCGATGCGCCCGCCGGGGGAATAGGCGTCGTCGTTGCGGACCTTTTTGTTCGCGGTGTAGTGGTTGATGAGCGAGTCCATGTTGCCCGCGCTCACCGCGAAGAACAGGCGCGGCTTCCCGAACCGGCGCCACGGTTCGCAGGTTTTCCAGTCGGGCTGGCTCAGGATCGCGACCCGGAACCCGGCCTCTTCGAGCACCCGGTGGAGGATCGCCATCGCGAAGCTCGGGTGATCGACGTAGGCATCCCCGGTGACGAACACGATATCGACATAATCCCAGCCGCGCGCGGCCATTTCGGCTGCCGTGGTGGGGGCGAACGGGGCCGCGTAGCGCTCGTGCCAAACGGTGAGCGGGATGCGGTTCGTGGTGCTGGACATCGCTGCGGCCCGGGATAGAAAGTGTCGGTCCGCTCTGATTATAGCAGGTGGCGAAACGAGCCGTTTTTTGTGCAAGACGACAGCAGCGGCAGCCGTAATGCTCCAGACCGGTGTTTCAAAAAGTGAACTTCCGGTCGGGCCGAGCCGAAATAATCGATACAGTTCGCGCCACCGCTAAACTTGATGCGGGGTGCGTGCTTTCCGCCGAGAACGGTCTTTCAAGAACGGCCGGCGCCGGGTATGGTCTTTTAATGTGGGAGCGGTATCCCCTTATCCCGCTCACCCGAAACTGTCCTGGCGTCCCAACGCAGGAGATCGTTCGTCATGAAGCGCAACCCCGTCCGCGCTCGACTGGTGGCCCTCTTTGCGGCCCTCCCGCTCGCGCTCCTTCTGCAAACGCGGGCGCACGGGCAAGACCCCGCCCTTGAGGTGACTTATAGCCGCCTCGAACCGAAGGAACAGTTCAAATACAAGTACAAGGTAGACGGCAAGTTCCAGGAAGCCGTCTGCACCGCCGGCGTGTTCCGCTGGGAAGTGCCGTCGAGCGTGTTCGGCACCAGTGGCCTCGACCGTAACTTCACCGGATACTGCGCCGAGGTGCTGGTCCCGATCGTCGCGGGCAAAACGTACCAGTTCCGCGTTAACAACCTCTACGCTACCGGGAACTACAACCTCGCGGGTGCGGGTAAAGACAAAATCGGGGACGCGGCGAACCGTCGCACCCGGTACGTCCAGGAACTTTTCGGCCGATATTTCCGCGATCCGGTCGAGAAGGCCACCAACCCGACCGACGCGGTTGCGTTCCAGATCGCTCTTTGGGAAATCATCCAGGAAAGTGAGCCCGCCGAGGGCGACCTTAAACTGGACCTGTTCGATGGCGATTTCCAGGCGAACTACCCGAAGGCCGACGCTCCGGTCTACGTGACGCGGGCGCAAGAGTACCTGAGCAACCTGACCGGCAAGGATGAGGCCCTGCTGGTCGAGAACCCGGATATGCGGGGGCGCGAATTGATCCGCCTCCAAGGGCTCCCGAGCGCAGAGGGTGTGCCCACACAATCGCAGTTCGCACTGCGGTACAAGAACGGCGGAGCTGCCGGCGCCGGTGCCTTCGCTCGTGCGCTGACTGCCGGTGGGGGTGGGATCGGCGGCGCGCCCCTTGCCGGTGGCGGTGGTGGTCTCGGCGGTGGGTACGGCGGCGGTTCAGGTGGCGGCTTGTTTGCTGGTAACCCCGGCAGCAGTTCGACCCCGCCAGGCGGGAGCACTGTGACGACGACCCCGCCGAGCACGACCCCGCCGACAACGACAGTTACCACGCCCCCGGTCGGTGGCCCGGACACGCCGGATAATCCGGATAACCCCGATAACCCCAACAACCCCAACAACCCGACGAACCCCGTTCCCGCGCCGGCGGGCCTGCTTCTCGGAGCGATCGCAATCGGCACCCTCGGCACCTGGCGGTTCGGCGCCCGCGTGCTGAACGCGAAGTAGGCCAAACTCAGATACCCCGAACGGCCGGCGTGGTAACATGCCGGCCGTTCTTTCGTTTCCGGACTGTTCCCTCTTCCGTACTCTCCCAATTTCCCGACGAGGCGACTGGCGTGGATGTGATCGAATACCGCGGGTGGAAGAACAACCTGCTGCTCACCAACGGCGATGTTGAACTGGTTGTGACCCTGGATGTCGGCCCGCGGGTTATCGCGTACCGGCTCCCGGGCGGTTTCAACGTGATGAAGAACTATGACTCGATGATGGGAGGGACCGGCGAGGCCGAGTGGCAGATCCGCGGCGGACACCGGTTCTGGCTCGCGCCCGAGGACCTCACCCGCACGTACTTTCCCGATAACCGGCCGGTATCGTGGGAAGCGCTCGGGGCACACGGGGCTCGGTTCACCCCGCCGCCGGAGACCGAGTACGGCATTCAGAAGGTCATGGAACTGCGGCTCGGTGCGCGGGGCACCCGTGTGGATGTCACGCTCCGGGTGACCAACATCGGCGGGGCGCCCACGGAGCTGGC
>DASWYH010000640.1:0-8891 GCA_036405095.1 Gemmata sp.
GCGCAACGCCTCCCAGGCCCGGATCGCGCGGCGCAGCGCGGCCAGGCGCCTGTAGATCGTGCGGCGCTTGAGCTTCGGGGGCCTGGTCGGCGCGCGGCCCGCCGTGGGAGGGGCGTTTTCGAGTACCGGCGCCGGCGCTCCCAAAAGCTCGTCAACCGGAACTATCTCAAAGAGCGGCGCCGCGTCCGGTTCCACCACCTCGTAGGGCAGATCCTGCTGGCGCACGCGCTGCCCGCGGGCCGGTCCGAGCGGCGCTTCAAGCGATTCGTCTTCGACCACCTCAAACGGGGGCGGGGCAATACCCAGTTGACGGTCGTAGGCGGCCCGCGCGACAGGGTCGGTCAGGCACACCAGCGCCTGCGCGAGCCGGTTCATGCCCTCGGTGACGGCCTCCGGGTGCTTCAACTGGTGCGCGCGGAGTTGCTCCATCCGGTCCAAAACCCGGGTCTCGACCTCGGCAAAGTCGCCGCTCCCGGGCACGAGCGCGAGTAGCGCGTAGTGGTCCGGCGGCCACCCCCCCGGCGGCAACCCGAGCCACGATCGTATAGCAGGTCCGGGTTCCAAGGTTCGGGGTTCCAAAATCTCCGGGTTCGCTGCCAGGGCGACTCGTCCGTTGCCCTTCGGGGCTCGAAACCCGTGCGGTGGCCCGAAGTCTTGGTGCGCGGGGAAACGCCGGGTGCTGCCATTTTGTGACTTCGCCACGGAACTTGGAACCCGGAACTTGCAACTTCCGCGGCGCCGCGGCGAGCGGGGCAAGCCGGCTTGTTGTGCCCGCCGGGGCAGGTTATAACGCCGCCGGGTTCAGGGGCGAGGAGCGCGGCGAGCGATGCGGAACTTCCGGCGGAGCGTGTGGTTCTCGTGGCCGTACCGGCGGCGGCTGGTGACGTCGATCCTCTGCGCGCTGGTCGTGGCCGTGCTGTGGAGCGTGAACCTCGGCGCGCTGTTCCCGGTGCTCAAACTGTTACGCAACCAGCAGAGCCTGCACCAGTGGGTGGACGCGGAAATCGCCGACCACCAGAAGCACCGCGAGCGGTTGGAACTGAAGCAGAAGCAGGAGAGCCAGGCGCTCAAGAGCCTGGAACACGAACCGCCCACGCTGGAGCGCGAGAAGCAGCAGCGCGGGTACTCCGCGGCCCTCGCCTCGACGACCGAGGAGCAGGAGTACCACGCCACCTGGGAGTACCGGTACAAGTGGCTCCGCGCCAAGGTGATCCAGCACCTCCCGGCGGACCCGTTCCAGACGTTCCTGTGCATCATCGGGGCGGTGCTCGCGTGCGTCGTCGTGAAGGGCGTGTTCGAGTTCTTCCACGAGTCGCTCGTTGGGTGGGTCACGCACCGCTCCCTGTTCGACCTGCGGAACACGTTCTTCCGGCGGGTCGTGCGCCAGGACGTGCGGCAGCTCTCCGCGGCCGGCACCAACGACCTCATGGCCCGGTTCACCAACGACACCGAGCAGGTGGGCGGCGGGCTGAAGGTGCTGTACGGGCGGGTGATCGCCGAGCCCCTCAAGGCGGTCGCGTGCTTCATCGCGGCGTGCCTCATCTGTTGGCAACTGACGCTCGCGTTCGTGGTCGTGGTGCCGCTCGCGCTGTACGTCCTCGGGCGGGTGAGCCGGGCGATGCGGAAGGCCGCGAAGAAGGCCCTCCAGCGCATGTCCGCGATGTACAAGATCCTGAACGAGGTGTTCAGCGGCATCCGCGCGGTGAAGGGGTTCACGCGCGAGGCCCACGAGCGCCGGCGGTTCCGCGGCGCGAACGCGGAGTTCTTCCGGAAGTCGCTCCAACTGGTCAACATCGACGCCTTCACCAACCCGGCGATCGAGGTTCTCGTGGTCCTGTCGGTCGGGTTCGCGCTGGCCGCCGGGGTGTATCTCGTACTCAGCGGCGGGACGCAGATCTGGGGGGTCCCGATGTGCTCCCAGCCGCTCAGCTTCGAGACCCTGTTGCAGTTCTACGTGTTCCTGGCGGCCATCGCGGACCCGGTGCGGAAGCTGTCGAGCGTGTACACCAAGCTCCAGGCCGCGGAAGCCGCGTCGGCGCGGATCTTCGAGCTGTACGACCGGGAGCCCACAGTGCGCGGGAACTGGGACGGCCCGCGGCTCACGGGGGTGAACAAGCAGATCGAGTTCCGGCACGTGTGCTTCGCCTACAACCCCACCGCCGATCAGCCGACGCTCGACAACGTGAGTCTGACCGTCAAGGCCGGCGAAACGATCGCGGTGGTGGGCGGCAACGGGTGCGGGAAGACCACACTGCTCGCGCTGCTCCCGCGGTTCTTCGATCCCGATTCGGGGGCGGTGCTCATCGACGGGGTGAACCTGCGCACCGCGCACCTGCGGTCCCTCCGCAAGATGATCGGCGTGGTCACCCAGGACACGCAGCTCTTCGACGACACGGTGTTCGCCAACATCGCCTACGGGAAGCGTGGCGCGACGCGCGAAGAGGTCGTTGAGGCCGCGAAGAAGGCCCGCGCACACGACTTCATCGAGAAAAAAGCGGGCGGGTACGATGCGCTGTTGGGCGACACCGGGGGCAACTTCTCCGGCGGCGAGCGCCAGAAGATCGCGCTCGCCCGCGCCATCCTCCGCGACCCGCACATCCTGATCCTGGACGAGTTCACGAGCGCCGTGGACCAGCAGAGCGAGGCCGACATCCACGCGGCCATCAAGGAGTTCGTGCGGGACCGCACCACCTTCCTCATCACGCACAAGTTGCACACGGTGCCCGATATCGCGGACCGCGTCGTGATGATGGACGCCGGGCAGGTGCTGGCTGTGGGCACGCACGCCGAGTTAATGGCGCGGTGCGACCAGTACCGCCGGCTGTTCGACGCGGTTCAGGCGTGGAAGCCGGAGGCGCTCCCGCTCGCGGGTGAGAAAGCACCGGAACCGCTCCCGCTCGTGGGCGATCCGAAAGGCGCCGCGCCGCCCCCGCCTCGCTCCGATGAGGCGAAGGCCACCGCACCGCAGCGCGACGCGGCATGATTGCTCTCGCGCTTCACGCCCGGTTCCGAAACGCGCGGCTCCGTGGCCTCCGGGCGCGGCCCCGCGCCAGTTCCGCGCTCTGGCTCCTCGCGCTCGGTTTTCTGTTCCTGTTTCACCTCGGGGCACGCGACCTCGTCAGCAGCCACGAAGCCCGAGCGGCCCAACACGCTCAGCGGATGCTCGACACGGGCGATTGGGGGCTGCCGACGCTGTTCGACGGGCAAGCGGACCTGCAAAAGCCGCCCGGGTTCTACTGGCTGGTCGCGGCTGTGGGGTGGCTGAACGGCGGGCACGTTTCGCCGTGGGTCGCGCGCCTCCCCTCGGCGCTCGGCGCGCTCGCCTCGGTGCTGCTCGTGTACGGTTTCCTGCGGCGCGAGGGCTACGCCGTTGGGGCGCTGGTGGGGGCCGTGGTGCTTGCGACCGCGAACCACTTCGTCGCGATCGGGCGCACGGCCCGGATCGACGTCCCACTCACCTGCGCGGTCACGGTGTCGCTGCTCGCGTTTTATCGCGGCTCCCTGGGACCGCGGGCGTCCCGCCCGCAAGACCGGTCCGCACCCGAAAGCGCCGGCGGCACTCCGGTACGGCAAGTGCCCCTGCAACACCGGCCCGTGCCTGGGGGCCAGGGGGAGCCGCCCGAGCACGCAGAGGTTGAACCGCTTTGCGGCCCGACCCGATCACCCCGGTCGTGCGCGAGGCGTGAGCCTCCAGAGCACGCTGAGGTTGAACCGCTTTGCGGGCGGGACGCCCGCGGTCCCAAGGGAAGGTACTTCCTTTTTTCCGCGGTAGAATCGCTGAGCGGCCCGACCCGATCACCCCGGTCGTGCGCGAGGCGTGAGCCTCCAGAGCACGGTGAGGTTGAACCGCTTTGCGGGCGGGACGCCCGCGGTCCCAGGGGAAGATACTTCCTTCTTTCCGCGGCCGCGGCCGGGGTCGCGGTGCTCCTCAAGGGGCCGGTCGGGCTGGCGCTGATCGGCACCACCGCCGTTGCGTTCCTCGCGGTCGATCGGCTCGTATCGGCACCCGGCATGCGCCCGCGGTTGCCGCTGGGCTCTGCGCTGTTGGGGGTGGCCGTGGTCGCCGGGGTCGCGGGGCCGTGGTTCGTGTGGGCGCAACACGCCACCAACGGCGAGTTCGGGCGGGTCTTCTTCTGGTATCACAACGTGGCCCGGTTCACGGGCGAAGCCGAGGCGCTCGCGTCGCACCCGTGGTGGTACTACGGGCCGCGGTTCGCGCTCGCGTTCCTCCCGTGGACGCTACTCCTGCCGCTCGTGGTGTGGGGGGGGCGGTCCGGAGTTTGGACCGGTGACCGTGCGTTCCGGTTCGGGCTGGTGTGGGCGGTCGTGATGGTTGCCGTGCTCTCGGCGGCGCGGTTCAAACGCGCGGATTACCTGCTCCCGGCGTTCCCGGGTGCGGCCCTCGCCCTTGGGTGCGCGGCCGAGCGGTGGCTGGCGGCGCGCGCCGAACCGCGCTCCGTGTGGCGCGCGAAGCTCGGGTTCGGGGTGCTCGTGGCCGCCGGGCTCGCGGTGTGGCCGGTGATGTGGGGCGTCGTCGAACCCGCCGAAGCCGCCCGGCACGAGGCGCGCGGGTTCGCGACCGCCGTTCGCGCGCGGGCGCCGAAACCGGAGCCGGTTCTGCTGTTTCGGACCGAGTCGCACGTGCTCGCCTACCATCTCGGCGCGCCGCTGCATACTCTGGTGGAATGGGGTGAACTGAAGGACGCCCTCGCGACCGGCCCGCGCGTGGTCGTGATGCCGCCCGAGTACGTGGACGAGGCCGGGCGCGTCACGGGTCACACCTTCGTGCCGGTCGCGGCGCTCGCGGACTTCACTTCCGTTCGCCCCCACCGGCCGCTGGTGTGCCTCCGCACCGCGGAGTGACGCCCGTTCCCCCGCGAACGACACGCGATCCTATGGCCAAGTCTGCACCTCCCCCGCGCGACGGCGTCACCGTCGTACTCCCGGTTCACAACGCGGTCGCGCAGGTCGAGAAGCTGCTGCCCGCGTGGGGGCAAGTCCTCGGCACCTTGAACCGCCCGTTTCAGCTCCTCGTGGTGAACGACGGGAGCACCGACGGCACCGCTCCGGTTCTGGAAAAGCTCGGGGGGCGCGTCCCGCACCTGCGCACGCTCACACACGACACCCCGCGCGGGTTCGGCGCGTGCCTCCGCACCGCGCTCGCGGAAGCGACCCAGCCGCTGTTCCTGTACGCCGGGCTCGACGGCCAGTACACGCCTGCCGACATCCGCCCGATGCTGGAGCGGATCGAACTCCGCGACGAGGTGTTCGGCAAGCAGCCCGACCTCATCAGCGGCGCGCGGGCGGGGCAGCCGCGGCCGGCGCTCGTGAGGTGGCTCGGGGGCGCGTGGAAGGTGTTCTGGCGCGTGGCCGCTGGGCTGCCGATCACCGATTCGCCGCCGTGGTACGGGTGGGGCGCGTGGTGGTCCCGCGCCCGCGCGAGGTGGGTGTTCGGGGTGCCCCTCGCGGACGTGAACAGCGTGTTCAAGCTCTACCGGACCGCGTTCCTGAAGCGGTTCCCGATCCAGTCGGACGGCGATTTCGTTCACACCGAGTTGGTGGCCAAGGCGACGTTCCTCACCAGCATCATGGACGAGATCCCGCTGACCCCGAAAGCGGACCCGCACCCGCCGCTCGGTCCGGTGTCCGAAGACCGCGCCAAGGTGTTCCACCACCCGGAGTTCGCGTTCAAGCTCGAACCGCACGCGAAGCCGCCCGACGCGCCTCTGGCGACACAAGCGCACGCAACCGGTCCCCTCCCAACGAACCCGAGCGGGCCAGCAGTCGAGCAGACGCAGGCCCCGACCGTCAGCCCCGCGCCTGTAGCTGGTGAGCAACCAAAAGCGGAAAAGCCAAGCGAGCCCCCGAACGCGCCCGAACCCGCCACGAGCGCGGTTCAACCTCCGCCCAAACCCGACGAACACAGGTCGCCCGCCCCCGAGGCGCCCGACACCGGCACCACCGGGGCGCCTGTGGCGACACCATGAGCGCGCCGCGCATTTTGTTCGTCACCGGCAAGCTCGCCGAGCCCGCGCTCCGGCGCGTCGTCGAGGCCCTGGCACCGGCTGCCAACTTCGAGCCGCACGTCGCAGTGCTGCCGATCACCGTTGCCGCGCTGCTGACGACCAACTGGGTTTCGCGGCACCTGCCCGCGCTCCCGCCCGATATCGAACGGGTGATCCTGCCCGGTTTCTGCCGGGGCGAGGTCGAAGAGGTGGCGCGCGCCGTGGGGGCGGCGGCCGAGCGCGGGCCGCTCGACCTGCGCGACCTCCCGGAGTTCTTCGGGAAGCGATCCGCGCCGCGCGATTACGGTCAGTTCGACATCGAGATTCTGGCCGAGATCAATCACGCCCCGCGCAAATCCCTGGCCGAGGTTCTGACCCAGGCGCGGCACTACCGCGCGAGCGGGGCCGACCTGATCGACCTGGGGTGCGATCCCGGCCCCACTTGGGCCGGCGTGGGCGACACTGTCCGCGCCCTCAGGGCCGAAGGGTTTCGGGTCTCCATCGACAGCTTCAACCCGGACGAAGTGGCCGCCGCGCTCGGCGCCGGCGCGGAACTCGTGCTGAGCGTGAACGGCACCAACGTCGAGCACGTGCGCCGGTGGCACGAACGGCACCCGGCGGCCGAGGTCGTCGCGATTCCCGATTCGCCGAGCGACCTCGATAGCCTCGCGCGCACGGTAGCGGCCCTCGATACGATCGGCATCCGCCACCGGCTCGATCCCATTTTGGAGCCGATCGGGTTCGGGTTCGCGGCGTCACTGGGCCGGTACATCGAAACGCGCCGCCGGTTCCCCGGTGCGGAACTGATGATGGGTATCGGTAACCTCACGGAACTGACCGACGCCGATTCCGCGGGGCTCAACGTGGTGCTCGCCGGGTTCTGCCAGGAACTCGGCGTCCGAAGCGTTCTCACGACCGAAGCAATTAACTGGGCGCGCTCGGCGGTGAAGGAGTTCGACCTTGCCCGGCGGTTGGTGTTCCACGCGGTGCGCGACAAGGTGCTGCCGAAGCGGCTCGAACCGGGTCTCGTGATGCTCCGCGACCCCAAGGTGTACGAGCAGGGCGAAGAGGCCCTTCAGGAACTGGCCCGCCGGGTCACGGACCGCAACTACCGCATCTTTGCGGAGCGCGGGACCCTGCACGTGATGAACGGGAGCATCTATTTGCGCGGAACGGACCCGTTCGCGCTGTTCGCGCAACTCGTCGAGCGTGACCCGAAACTCGACCCCGCGCACGCGTTCTACCTGGGCTACGAGTTCGCCAAAGCGGTCACGGCGCTCACGCTCGGCAAGTCGTACACGCAGGACCAGGCGCTGCGCTGGGGCTTCCTCACGGTGCCCGAAGGGAGCCACCGCAATGCGGGCGAACCGCCGAGGTGAACTCGGACTTGAGCCCTCTTCGGGGTGCCGTTCGCTGCGAGGCGCGACCGCCTCATACACGAACCCGGTGGGGAGTCACATTTCGGAGGAGGCGATTACACGGGATAGGTAAACGCACCCGCTCCCGTGCGGTTGCGGATCGTCGGGACGGGGACACCACCAGCGGGCGCGGGCATCAGAAGAAGCAACCGTTCGGTGCAACATTCGTCGCTTGCTCAGTTGCCGTTCCGCGCCCCGCCGCACCAAGAGAGTGTGCAGCGGGAAAAAGCCGCGGTTGCGGCTCTCTGGGTGACGGAACGGCCAAGCTCCGGCAACTGGGCCGGCGCCTGGCGCGTGTCGATCGCGGGTTAGTAGCGCCGGCCACCACCACCGCCACCACCGCTCGGACGGGACTCTTTGGGCTTCGCCTCGTTCACCGTCAGCGCCCGCCCGTCGCGCATCTGACCGTTCATCCCGGCGATACCCGCCTGGGCCTCCTTGTCGGCCCCCATCTCGACGAACCCGAAGCCCTTCGAGCGGCCCGTGTCGCGGTCCGTGATCACCTGCGCCGTCTGCACGGCCCCGTACGGCGCGAACATTTCGCGCAATTGCTCGTCTGTGACCCCGTACCCGAGGTTCCCGACATACAATTTCTTACCCACGATCGAACACCTTGCTGGGCCGAGAGGCCCGGAAGCGGATAGCGCGGGGGCCGAAGTGGCCGCGCGCCCACGGAAGTAACGCCCCGTCCCTTAGAATCAAGGAGCGGTTTCCCTTGCGGCAGCACGGTTTGGCGATCTTGGAGTTGTGAGCAATGAGCTCAAGAGGAACCAAGAACAATCAAATCGAATTCGCTACGGAAGTGTCAGTTCGCGTCGGACGGTTCTCCCGCCCACAGCGATGATAGCAGCCCGAGCTCTAACCGGGTGAACCAATTTGGGAATTTGCAAAATATATCGGGCGCGGCCGCAGATTTCGGTGACTCCCTCCCCTGCGCGGCACAATCACAGCGCACGCGGTTGGCTACTATTCTTCGAGGTGACCCGGGTTCGGGAACCAGAGGGTGAAGCAGCGTGAGGCGGCTGGCGTTCGTAGTCGGCGATATCTTCGTCATGCGGGGGCGGGGTCTGAGCCTGTTCCCCCGTGCGGGCCAACTCGACCACGGCCTGCGGGTTGGCGACCCGTTGGAACTGCGGCGGCCAGACGGGAGCACCCACCGCGCGTCGGTGGTGTGCCTTAACCCGGTTCACGCCAACCCGGCGCCGTTCTGGGCGGTGGTGTTCCCGGGCTGGTCCGAGGCCGAGGCACCCATCGGCACCGAAGTCTGGGTTGCGGATGTCGAACCCGACGCCACCCCGGACACCGCCGGTTGATTTGTGCCGCACCGCTCATCCGGCGGTAGCGGTGCCGGTGAGCGTGATGTTGGGCGCTCGGCGCCGCGCGTAGTGACTATCAGATCGTGACCGACGAGAACCCGCCGTCCACGACGATGTTCTGTCCGGTTACGAACCCCGACGCGCGGTGTGAG
>DASWYH010000641.1:0-3780 GCA_036405095.1 Gemmata sp.
GAACTCGCCGGGCATCAGCATGGCCGGCTCGGTGTCGTTGTTTCCGGCGCCCGGCACGAACCCACCGTTGGCGTACCCGAACAGCTTCGCCGCGCCGGACAGGAACGCACCGAACAGACCGGTCCGCGAGGCCGCGGCAACACGGCGCTTGGCCGCGAACGCCGGGTCGATGAACCCGTAGTTGATTTGGGCTCGCGCCGGGGCGACGACCTTGCGCTCGAACGCCGTCCGCTCGGATTCGGTCAGGAGCGACTGTCCACGGGCACCCGCACCGACGTAGGTGTCCGCAACCGCCTCCGCGAACGCCTCGTGCGGAGCGGTCGCGTAAGCCCGGTAGCGCTCGGTGGTGTTGCGCAGGGCCGACGAACGACCGAGCCGCCCCGAGTACGCACCCGCCGCCAGTGCGGCCGGGGTCCCGGTCTGGGTGCTGCCCAGGGCGCTGCCCCCGCCAATCCGCAGGTCGAGCCCGTGCCCCAACTCGTGGAACACGGTCCGGCGCAACTGCTCGGCGTCGCGCACGAGGTCGCGGTTGATAAGCAACTCACGGGAGGCGGGGCGGAACTCGGACCGCCGCTGGGTCCCGTACTCGTTCTTCAAGTCGCTGACGACCTTGACCGACGAGACCAGGGACCGGTACGGGATGCCGGTACTCTCGGAGAACTCGGCCAGCACGGACCGGATTGCGTCGGCCCCCCGCGGTGCGGTCACCCGCCCGCCCGCATCGAACCGGCGCCGGCCCGGAGCGGTGAGCAGGGAGAGGGCCTGGATGAGGGCGTCGTTGGCCCGCGGTCCCAGCGGCCTGCGAGGACCGACCTTGGGCAGCGGGGCGAACACCCGGGGCGCGCCCGGGGGCAGCGCGGACAGCGCCGGGGGCGTGTACTCACCGGTCTCGTCGTTCCGGCCCCCGGTGGGCACGCGTCCGCCTTCGGCGAACCGTTCCGGGCGCTCGTTCATCTGGTGCAGCTTGTGGTAGCCGATGCGCTCGGCCGCGCGCTTCTTCAGGACGAACTCACCCGGGGTCAGCACCGCACGAACGGTGTCCGTGTTGCCCACACCCGGAACGTGACCGCCCGAGGCGAACCGGGTCACCCCGGCGCCCGCCTTCGCTCCGGACACGATGGCCCCGGGAGGCGCCACGAACGCACGAGTGAACGCCCCGGCGATGTTGCCGATATTGAGGCCAACCTTCACCGCCGCGAGCGCGGTGAGCAGAGGGAGCAGGGGCCGGGCGTAGTCGATGACCTTCGCGAACGACGACGCCACACCCAACATCGTGTTGGCGAGCGACTGGAACGACTTGCTCTCGGTAATCTTCCGGAACAGCTCCAGGTACTCTTCCTTCAGCTTGCTGATTTTGTTCGACAGCGATTCCTGCCGCTTTTCGGCCGCGAGCTGGAGGCTGAGACCGCCCGCAACGGCGATGTTTTTGGCCTCTTCGGCGGTCTTGAACTCTTTGAGGAGCGGCACGACGCGCGAAATCTGCCGGTAGCCACCGAGCTGCTCGACCACCTGGGCATAGCGCGGGTCGGTCTCGCGGAGCCCTTCGAGCCCCTCGGACAGACGGCGGACGGCCTCGTACGCCCCCACGAACTGGTCGGTGAGGTTGGTGTTGCCGAGCGCGCGTGCCTCTTCGCGGGTGTACCGCAGGTTGATGCCGAGGTCGCCGAGGGCCTTGACCGTGTCGCCCCGCTGGAACCGGGTGAACACCGTCCGCAGGCCCGTGGCGATGCTGTCCGCCGACTCACGAGTCGTGGCCCGGACCGAAGTGAACAGAGCCATGAACTCGTTCAGGGCCTCGGAGCCGGACTTCATGTCACCGGCCGTGAGTTTGAACGCGCCACCCGCGCGCTGTACGGCCGAGATGATGTCGGACGACTCGACGGCGAACTTACCGGCGACGGCGTTCATCGCGCCGAGCGTCTGCTCGAACTGTCCGCTGCTCAGGTTGAACTGCCGGAAGGCCGCGATGAGACCTTCCGTGGACTGCTTCATCGAGTCGAACGTCGGCGCGAGGTCGGTCAGCGCCAGGGCCTTCAATGCCCCCTTCGTTTGGTCAATCGACAGACCGGCCTGCTTCAAGGTGATGGCCGTCTCGGCGAGGGCCGCAGACGACACCCCCAGGCTCGTGGACAGGCTGCCGATTTCGGCCCGCAGGGCGCCCATCTTCGACGCCGCTTCGCCGGAGACCTGCTGGACCTTGTTCATGGAGAGCTGGAAATCCACCGCAGCCCGGACGCCCTCCTGGATGCCCCGCACGGCGGTGACAATCGAGCCGGCCGCAACGGAAAAAGCGACGAACCGACGGGCCGCGAGTCCGGCCTGGTCGCCGAAGTTGCGGAGCGAGGACGCTCCGGCGTTGGTCACCGTGACGGTGGCCTGGAGGGACGCCGAGGTGGACGCCGCCTGGGCCTGCATCTGGCGCAGGGCCGCGGCACTCGCCTGGGCGCCGGACGTGACCTTCTGGAGGCCCGCGACCGCGGGGCCGGTGCTCACCCCGACGTTGGTATTGATGCCCTGGAACGCACCGCGGAGAGCGTTCGTGGCGTTCGCGACCGACGCCTGATTGACCTGGGCGTTGACCTTGGCAGTGATGACGAAATCGACGGGCATTTGGGGGCTGATTCGTTGCGGACCCCCAATCACAAACGGGTCACGGTCATATTGCGTCGCCAAGATGAGAACAGGTCAGAGCGAGTGCTCTCGTAGGAATTGCTCCTCGGGCGGCTCGCCTTCGAGCCCATAGAAAACACGCCCTACGGCTTGGGCAATTCGATAATGGAACGGGTCGCCAGCTTGGCGACGGAACTCGTCGGCGCCGCGGAACAGGCGCCCCCTCTGACCGTATACGCACAGCGCCACCAACAACTCGAACCGCACCTGCCCGGCCAGCGATTCCGCCGTCGGGTCGCGCTGCGCCGCGGCGTAGGTCGCGCTGCGCAGCGCGTTCCGATTCTCGCGCATCGCTAGAGCGATACGCTGGCGCTCAGCGAGCGACAGGTCGGCCCGCCCCAAGTGCTCGGCACCAGTTCGGATTGCGGCACGCAGCTGCTCCCAGCCCTCGTCTTCGGCGCCCGGCCCCGTTGGATAGCCGGCCCGAATCGCCTCGCAATAGGCTTGCCGGGTGGCGCGCTCAATCTGACGGCGGACTGCCGGGTTCGGGGGCCGGATGGTGAGAGCCACCGGCTGACCGTCCTGCCCCTCGACCTCGACGGCCACCTCCTGCTTAAGGCGGGGCATTTATGCGGCCTCCACGTTCAGTTCGCCGATAGGCTCAAAGAACTCCAGCACTCGGGCCAGCTCCCTACGGTTTCGTGCGACGGCGAAGTAGTCCCGAGCGATGTTGCGGCTAGCCGTTCGCGCCTTCGAGTTGCTCGGAGCGTCCGGCTCAGTCGTCAGGGCCTCGCGGAGCTTGGTCACCAGAGTGATGACCGCGGCGCGAGGGAGGTGCTGAAGATTCAGGGCGCGGTCCGGGTTCTTCCAGCCGGCCGATTCGGCGAGGTTGACCATCCGCTGGACCAGTTCTTGGCTCACGACCAAGGTTCGTACTTTGGGTCCTCGGTTGGCTTCTGCGGCCGTCGTGACGAAGGCGGTCTCGGTAATCGAGAGACGGACCTTCTTCGTGTTCGTGTTCACTGGCATCGAGTGCATCTACTCCGTGAGTTGCGCGCCGGGGAGGCAGGAGAGGTAACCGCCAAGCACCGACTCCCCAGCACGCGACGGAGGATAATACACCTCGCTGTCCCTCCAGACCCGAAAGTACCCGAGGACCTTCTGGTCCTT
>DASWYH010000642.1:0-2801 GCA_036405095.1 Gemmata sp.
TGGCCGTGGCGCCCTTGAACCCCTGGAGCCAGAGGGGCTCCTTTTCGACGCGCACCAGCTTGTCTTTCGTAACCTGATAGTGCTCCCGGCCCTTGACGGTGACTTTCTGCTGGTCGGGGCCGAGCAACTCCACCGGGGCGGCTTCGGTCGCGCTCACTTCGAGTTCGCCTTCGATCAGCCGCACCTCGCCCGCTTTCACGAGTTCCACGAGCGAGTGCGGGCCGACGATGACCCGGGCCGCTTGCGAGAACTTCAGCGCGACCGCGTTGGCGCCGCGGGCGTCGGTGCGCACCCAGTCGCCCGGCTTCAGCACCAGGTTGCTTTGAACGGGGGACCAGCGCTCCGCGAGCACCGGTTTCACGGCGACGACGCCCTGCGCGTCCGTCACTTTGCCGATGCGCCCGTCGTCGGTGAGCTGGTCCTCGATGCGGAACTTGTTGTCGGGTTGCGGGTCCGGTTTCTGTGTCGTGGCGATCCAGTACGCGGTGACCAGGCCGAGCACGAGCAGTGCGGCGGCCGTGGCCGCGAGCCAACGAAGGGGCGTCATGGTTCGTTCCCGTGGAGAGTGGGCCGGTATCGGTGCGGGTGAGGGGGGCGCGGCCTCGAACGTCGCGAGTGACCGCTCGCGCAGTTGATCGAGGAACGCGCGGTCCACTGGGGGGGCGTCCTTCTCGGTCGCGGCCATGAGGGCGGCGAGCTGTTCGTCGGTGAGGCGCGGTTCGGGATCGTTCACGGTGTGCCTCCGTCCCCGGCGCAGCAGTGGCCCTCGGTCCGGGCGCCCGGGTCGTCCCCGGCGAGCCGCAGGAAGACCTTTCGGAAGGCTTCCCGGGCACGGGCCAGTTTCGAGCGCACGGCCGTTTCGGTCACCTGGTCGCGGGCGGCGAGCTGTTCGACGGACGCGCCGTCGAGGTACTTGGCGGTCAGGAGCGCTCCGTACTCGTCTGTGAGTTCCGCGAGCGCGAGGCGGACCGCGAGGGCCGTTTCGGCCGTTTCGAGCGCGTCGGTCGGCGCGTCCCCGGCGCCATCGAGCCAGCGCGCGAGCCGGCCGGCGCTCGCAGCGAGCCACTCGTCAGCGGTTCGGAACCGGTCGTGTCGCTTCTGGTTGCGGAAGTGCAGCGCCACCTGAACCCGGACGATGCCACACAGCCAGTTCCACAGCGGCCCGCACGCGGGGTCGTAGGTGCGTGCCGACCGGGCCGCCGCGAGCATGACCTCCTGCACCACGTCCGCGACATCGGCCGAGTTGGGGCCGACGAGGCGCGCGACGAGGCCCCAGACGCGCTCCGCGAACGTGTCGTGCAGGGCGCGCCAGGCCTCCGGGTGGCCCGCGCGGAGCCCCGCAACGAGCGCGCACGGGCGGTCCGGAGCGGCCGGGTCGCCCGAGCGAGGGGCGGACTCGCGCGCCAGGTGCTCGTCCATAAAGCGGGTGTCCGCGGGGCTTCCGTTTCGCGCCAACTCAGCCGGGCCGTCGCTATCCTATTTGCGCGGAGCGCCCGGAATGTGTCGCGGGCGCGTGAAGATTTTTCGGGCGGTGCCCGGTTACTGGAGCGGAGCCGGAACATGGATCGCGTGACTGCGGCGGCCGAGTGCCTGTTCGAGATGCGCCGGCTCCGGAAGCCGGTCGCGGCCCTGCCGCCGGATCTGGTCCCCCGGACGCTGGGCGAAGGGTACGAGGTGCAAGAGCGGCTCGTGCAGAAACTGATGGCGCACTTCGGGAGCCGACCGATCGGGTACAAGATCGCCTGCACCAGCGAACGCGCGCAAAAGGCCCTTGCGGTGGACGCGCCGTTCTTCGGGGTGCTCCTGTCGCACTCGTCCCACCGCGCGCCCGCGTCGCTGCCGGGGGCGAGCTTCACCGTGCGGTGTGCGGAGGCCGAGTTCGGGTTCACGATGGCAGAAGACGTGCCCGGGGGCGGCCCCTACACCGCGGAGAGCATCAAGCCGTTTGTCGGCTCCGTGTGCCCCTCGATCGAAATCGTCGATCACCGGTATGCCGACTGGAAAACCGTGGGGGCACCGTCGCTGCTCGCCGACAACGCGATCCACGGCGCCTGGGTGTTCGGTGGGTCCGTCACCGAAGGCTGGCGCGGACTCGATCTTGCGACGCACCCGACCGCGCTCACCGTCAACGGCGAGAAGACGTTCCCGGGGTCGGGGGCCGCCGTACTGGGGAACCCGCTCAACGTGGTGGCGTGGCTGGCCAACGAGTTGCCGAAGTTCGGCCGGCACCTGAGCAGGGGCGACTTCATTACAACCGGGCTCACCACCGACGTATACCTGGCGGCCCCCGGCGACCGGCTCGAAGCGGACTTCGGTTCGCTCGGGCGGGTGGGGCTGGCGCTCACCCCGAGTTGACGCCGCCGTTCGGGCTCGGCGCCGAACTCCCGTGAGCCCCAAGTGCCCTGACCCGCCGGGGCCGCGTCCGAAATGGCCACCCAACACAGCGGGGCGCGGGGGTTCGCGTGCCCCGCGGGTCGGTTACGTTTATTGGAGCTATTCGCCCGCGGGCTTCGCCCCCGCCTTGGAGATGCTGAGCAGCTTCCGCCACGCCGCAGCGGTCGGGGCGGTGTCCTTGCCGGTCAGCTCGCGCAGCGCGGCGAGCGCGGCCCGGTGGTACGGTGACAGCACGCCGGGCTCCTTCGGGGTGAGCTTATCGCGGAACGTCGCGGCCTCTTCCTCGGTGACCTGGCGCTCGCGCACGAGGAAGTCGAACCGCTGCAACTCGGGCCACGGGTGCGCGTCGGCCACCGCGAGCTTCACCGAGAAGTCCTGCCGCAGGTACGTCACGTCGATGCGGATCA
>DASWYH010000643.1:0-2114 GCA_036405095.1 Gemmata sp.
CCGGTCCCGGCATCAAGCCGGAGGTGCGGAAGCGGCTGTTCGTTGAACCGTTTTTCACCACCAAGGTGCGGCACCGCGGGCTGGGGCTCGCCATCGCGTACCGCGTGCTGTGCTCGCACCGTGGTGGGATCCAGATCGACCCCGTGCCCTCACCCGGGACCGGTACGCAGGTGCGCGTCGTGCTGCCGCTGGCGGCCGCGCGCCCGCCGGCGGTTACCCCCGGAACCACCACCGCAACCGCCGTCGGAGGCTGAACACCGTGCTGTACGACCTTGATGACCGCCTGACCCAGACACCCAAACCCCTGTTTCCTATGACGCCTCCGCCGAAAGCGCAGACGCAGCCCGCGTCGCGGGAGCTCCAGTCATCGGGCGACATTCACATCCTGATCCTGGACGACGACCCGCACACGTGCGCCGTGATCCAGGCGGCGCTCAACAACCGCGACTTCGTCACGGAAGTGGTATCGGACCCGATGATGGTGCAGTCCGCGCTCGCGTCGAGCCAGCGGTACCACCTCATTGTGCTCGACTACGTGCTGCCCGGGTTGGAACCGGAACAGGTGTTCGGGTGGATCCGGGACCACCAACCGGACGCGAACATTGTGGTCGTCACCGGCTACCCGTCCGTGGACAGCGCGATCAACTGCCTCCGCGCCAAGACCTGCGACTACCTGACCAAACCGTTCCAGATCGAGCAGCTCCGCGAGATCGTGTACCGGTGCCTGGAGAGCCAGGGCCTCCTGCGGATGACCGAGGACGCGCTCAAGGAGGCGCTCGGGGCCGCGATCCGCGAGCGCCGCAAGGCCATGAGCCTGACGCTCTCGAACATGAGCGACCGGACCGGGGTCTCGCTCGGCTACCTGAGCCAGATCGAGCTGGGCAAGAACTCGGCCTCGATCGAGACCCTGTACCGTATCTGCCTGGCGCTCGGGATGAAGATGAGCGAACTGTTCCAGTCGGTCCAGCGGGCCTGAGCGGCGCGAGGGCCTGGGGCCTGAAATCGCCCGGCGCCGTTTGGGCCGGGCGACGGGCCGCCCGAGCCATCAGAAATCGCCGTTCAGCACCTCGCCGCCGCTGGGCGTCAGCAGCGCGCCGAGCGTCTTGTCGCTGACGGTCTCGCTCACGAACCGGACCGAACCGTCCCAGAACAGCGCGACGAACCCCTTGGGGAACTGCCCCCCGAACCTCTTCTTCAGGTCCTTCGGTAGCTCCTTCCCGGGCAGCATCACGTCATCGGGTTTGGTCCAGATGACGGGCTCCGCCGCGTCCACCACAGCCAACGTGTTCGACAGTCCGTCGGTGATGCTGACGAGCTTGTCGTCGGTCACCTGCATCGCCTTCGGCCCGATGACCATCTGCACGCGCGTGTAGCCCGGCTTGCCCGGCTTCTGGACCGGTGCGTAGATGTTGGGCATCTTCTCGATCAGCTTCTTGTTGTTCTCCGAGTCCCACGGCTCGTCGAGTTTGAACTGCTTGTACAGTTCGTTCTGCTCCAGGTACGGCAGGAGCGCGACCCGCCAACTCAGCAGCGGCTTGTCGGTCGCTTTCGTGAGGGGCGCGCCCTTCGCGCCGGTGCCGTGGATCGGGAGCCGATTGTTCGCGTCGTGGTAGCTGTGGAGGGCGATCCCGACCTGTTTGAAGTTGTTGGAGACCTTCATCCGCGCCGCGGCCGCGCGGACCTTTAGCACCGCTTCGGCGACCATCGCCCCGAAGTCGAAATCGGCCTTGTAATCGGCGACGAGGGTCAGATCCGAGCCGGCCGTTTCGAGCTGGCTCGCCTTGAGGGCGCGGACGATTTCCTTGACCGCCGGGAGGACCGCCCCGAGTTCCTCCGCGTCCTTGCTCTTCAGGAGCCTCTCGATCTCCCCGACGGCGAGTTTGACCACTTCCTGCCCCTTGTCTTTCGCCCGGCCGGCCGCGCCCGCGTCCGCGAACGTCGCGCGCGCCGCGAGGGCGAACGCTTTGCCCTTGAGGTCGCCGGTGAGCGTCACGGACTTCGCGGTCAGGAGCGGAGCGAACTCCTTCAGGGTCGGCACCTCCTTGAGTTCGGCCGGGAACTTGTCGAGCTGGACGCTCGCGAACAGCGTGTGCCCGGCGATAGCCTTCGACAGG
>DASWYH010000644.1:0-5236 GCA_036405095.1 Gemmata sp.
ACTTGAGTTCCAGCACGCCGGCCGCCAGGGAGATGGCGCTCAATGGGGTCCGCAGGTCGTGCGCGACGAACGCGAGGTACTCCTCCCGCCGCCGCTGCACCTCCAGAGCCTTCTGCGTTGCGAACGTCTTGACGGCGGCGCCGATCGCCCCGTCGAGGAGGCGGTTCACGATGTGGAACGAACGCCCGACGAGCGGCTGGCCCACCCCTTCCGCGAGTTGGTGGACGCACTCGCGGAGGATGTTGTACTCGGCGATCACCTCGACAACGTCGTACCCGTCGTTGGCCCGCTGGATCCCGTGTTCGGGAGGGGTGCCGTCGCACACCACCTCCTGAATCGCGTCCTCGGTCCGGGCGCGCAGCGCGGCCGCCAGTTCATCCAGGAACGCGGGGATGTGGTCGTTGAGCGTGGGCGTGTCGAGGTGCTTCGCGGACGGGAGCCGCCGCACCTGCTCGCGCCACTTCACGAGGAGGGTCTCTCGCTCGCGCGTGATGAGCGCAGCAAGGTCGTTGAGGTTTTTAATGGGACGAATCCTCAGCGGGCGCGAGTCGCAGTTGCGGGTTCCAGACATCTTACCGCGCCGGGCTGTCGAAAGTACGCCCCGGAGGCAGAATCCGGATCGAACGGGGTCACGGCCCGCGCCCTCAACTGGTCGCGAAGGTCACGTGGCTGAGCGACGGATCGGAAGCGAGCCAGCCGCGCAGGTCGGGGACCACGGCGGTATCGCCCAGCACCCGGCCGGCGTTCAGCCAAACGCGGTCGAGGCGCCGGAACCAATCCGCCGCACGGCAAAGCTGCTCCACGCACCCCGGGCGGACCTCACTCGCCGTCAGGCTCAGCACCCGAACACTCGGACGGTCCAGAAAGATCCGCAGTGAGGAGATAGTCCCAAACTGCCAGAGGCTGCCGACGTGAACCTCTTCGATCGGACCGAGTTGGAACAGATCGTGCCACGCATCGAGCAGCACCTGCCGGGTTCCCTGAAATAACGAAAGTAACCCCCGGCGGTACGCCCAAGAACAGTGCGGGGTGACCGACCACTTCGCCAGCGGCGACGCGCCTAGGGACGCGAGGGCGTCGTCCCGCCACCGGCGCCAGTAGGCCGCGCACAGCACCGCCCCTTGGTCCCGCACGGCCCGGACCTCGGGCTCGTCCTTCGCCCAGGACAGACAGCCGGGGTGAGCGACCCCGAACCGGATGAACTCGGCGCGCGCCGGGTCGCCGGGGCCGGCGCGCTCGTCGAGCCAGTCCGCGTACACGAGGCGCAGCGTGTCCTCGCGCGGCGCGGGGTGGAGCGCGGCGATGAACTGTTCTTCCTGGGTCATGGCCTCACTCCAGGCGCCAGCGGGCGACCCCCTGGAAGAGCTTGGTCTGATCGAGCACCCGCGGGTTCACAGGGGTGTCGGAATCGTCCGTGAACACCCTCAGACTGTTGTGAACGATCATGTGCCGGTCCAGTTGCCACAGCGGAACGAACGGCACGCACTCGTTGAACAGCTTCTGGACCTCAACTGTCTTCGCGGCCAGCGCGCCGAACTCGCGGTACGCGCGCAGCTCGTTGAGGAGCTGCCCGAGGCGGGTGTCGGCGCCGTCGGCGCCGGTGCCCTTCGCGAGGAACCCGAACCAGTTGCGCCCGCCGCGCGCGGCCGCCTGGGGGTCGATCATCGCCCCCAGCGCGAGCGGGTGCCAGTCGTCCGGGAAATCGAACGGGACGTAGGCGAGGTCGTAGCGGTGCTCGTCCTCCACGCGCAGGAGCAGGTCGCGCGGCGCGAGCGGTTCGAGCGCGATCGTGAGCTTCCGCCCGGCGGTGTCCTTGAACAGCCCTTCGATCTGGGCCTTCATCTTCTGGCACGCCAGCGCGGCCTGGGGGTCACCGTCGGGGTACGAGAGCGTGAGTTCGGCCTTCGCGCCGACATCGAACAGGTAGCTCCGGATGCGGGTCAGCGCGAGGTCGCGGTTCACCAGCGGAACCGTTTGCCCGCCGGCGCCCTTGGTGGTGGCCCAGCTCTGCGGCGGGAACGGGCCGGTCATGGCACGATGCGCGTCGGTGTGGCCGGCGCGGTACACCTCGTTCAGGATCGCCTCGCGGTCGATCGCGGTCATCAACCCCTGGCGCAACAGCTTGCTCTGAAGCGCCGGCCGCCGGTGGTTGAGGGCGAGCAGGTGAACCCGGCGGTTGTTGGCCGCGGTGTAGTCCTGCGCCCGGCCGTTGAGCAGCCCCTTGTACTTGTCCAGATCGGCGGTCGGCACGTCGGTCAGGATGTGCAAGCTCCCCTGTTGAAACGCCTCAATCACGTTGGCCACCTTCCCGACCTCGATCAGCCGGATCTCCTTGATGAACGGCTGGTTCATCCGGTCCCGCCAGCGCCCGTAGAGCGGGTTATCGACGAACACCATCTCGCGCGGGATGTTGCCCTCGGCCCTCGTGCTGGACTGCAACCGATATGGCCCCGTGCCCAACGGCGCTTCCGCGAACCCGGCGTCGTCGGCGAGCAGGTTCCGGCCCTCCATCCACCTGCCCGGGAGCAACTTGAACGTAAGCAACGTGCGGGGGTCCGGGTGGCCCTGTTTGAATGCCATCCGCACCGTGTTGTTGTCCTTCGGGGTGGGCAACTCATCGAGCCACGGCAACGGGTACGCGTTCCACGTGTCCGGGCGCTTCGCCATGAGCTTGAGGGTGCTCACCACGTCGTGCGACTCGAACCCGTAGCGCCCGGTGGCGGCCGGGTCGAAGGTGCGGAGCGTGAACTCGCGCCCGCCCGAGACGACCCGCGGCATCGCTGTCGCGCAGCCCGGCTGATAGCGCGCCCCCCGCCCGTCGTCGGGAACCGCGGCGAGCAGCCCCTCGAACACGAGTTCCACGACCTGCTTTTCGCTGTCGAAGCGCGCGGTGCCGGGCGACATCGCCTCCGGGAACTGGCGCACGCCGACGTAGAGCGTCTGGTACCCGGTTTTGAGCTCGCGCTGCATGTCGCGCACGCCCGGGAGGGTCGGGTCGAGCGCCACCGCGCGGGTGAGGGCGTCGCGCGCCGCGGTGAGGTCGTTGACGCCCTTCTTGTCCTTGGCGCGGGTGAACGCGGTTCGGGCCAGTTGCGCGAGCTGGGCGCGAATCGCCCGGACGTGTTCGCCGCCGGCGCCGGGGTAGTTGGCCTCGAACTCGTCGAGCAGCTCTTTCGCCTTGACGTGATCGAAGTGCCTGTCCGATGCGAGGAGCCGCTGCGCCTCCAGCACCCGGGCGGTCGCGACCTCGGCCGCCACCGCGGTGTCACGGGGGTACGCGGCGATGACCCGGCTCCCGGTCTCGCGGACCCGCGGCCAGTCGCCGCTCGCCACCGCGCTTTTCAACTGGAGCAGCCGCACCTCGCGGAGCCGCTCGAACAGCGGCCGCCGCGCGTCGTCCCACCCGCGCCCGCGGCGGACGTTGTGCTCGCGGGCGTAGTCGTGGAACCGCAGCGCGGCGCTCAGCAAGCGCTCGGCGGCGCCGAGTTGCTCAGACGCGGTCCAGCCCGTGGGACCGGTCCCGGTGCCGAACGGCTTGGCGCTGAGAACGGTGTTGGCGTCACTGAGGAGGATCTCTTCGAAGTAGTCGATCTTGCGCACGTCCGACGCGTTGATGCCCTGCGCCTCGGTCGGCCGGCCGGTGCGGTCGAGCTCCTGAATGCCGAAGACCGCCGGGAGCCGTTCGCCCCGGGCAAGGGGAATGGGCTTGATGCGCAGAGTTGACGCCTTCGTGGTGAGCCGGTCGAACGGGACCGCGTTCCGCTCGAACAGGGCTTTCAGCGCCGGATGGGCAGCCTGGCCCGCCCCTGCGACCAACTCATCCAGGCGCACGTTCGGCGGGGAGCCGGGGCCGGCGGTCTGATCCTTCCCCTTCACAATGGGGTCGTCTTCGACCACGACCCGCTTCTTCAACCCGCCCTTCGGGTCTTCCTCTTCGGCCGGCGGCTGCGCAACCACTCCGAGCGCGAACGCGGTGAACAACCCCATGAGAGCCGCACAAGTGCGGGGCGTGAACCGGCCGGCGCGCGCGCGTACTTCCATTAATCACCTGACGGGAACGAGCCGCATGGGTTTGCAACCGGTGTATATTATCACGTCCGCGGGAGGCGCCCAGCAAACTGCGCGGGCGCGCCGTCGCCAGCGCGCTCCGGGGTGTGACCCAATTCGCTTAAATGGCGAATCTGGATCGGTTCTCGGAACCGTTTCCTTGGGCCTGTTCGGGGAACTTTGTTGAGGGCGCTTTTCCCCAGGTGCTCATCTTCTTCATGATCACCGCGGGCGTCATTCCGGGAGCACTTGTGAGGCGATTTCTTCGACCAGCACGTCGCACCACCGGGCCCGGCCGATGTCCTCGGCCGGGCACCCGGCGAGCCGACCCTGAAGGCCCCCCGAGCGCCACACTTCTCGAACTCTAAAAGGCCTCCGGACTGGAGGCTTTTTGCGCGAGCGTCTCCCTCGAACGCTAGAAATCGTAGGAATTCGTGAGTTTGGACGTTCGCGTCGAAGTGTTAAGCAGGTGGCCCGGCGGATCGCACTCGGGTTCCGAGGCGAACTTTCCTCGAACCCTTCTTGCATCTCCACTGACAACAATTCGTTAGCGTTATATCGTCAGAAAACACGACATCGGTCCAAGCTAATAGAGCGGGACATTTCGGCGCGTCATCGGCGGTCCAACTGGTGGTTCTGGCATCGCAGAATGGGGGCACTGCCGCGCCGCGGCTCCGAATCGGGTGTCCGCTTGGCGGCACCTCGGGCGCTCTGGGTCGGCGCAGAATCGGCCATTTCGCCGAACGCGCCGGCGGGGTACAAACCCCCGTCCGGTCCCGAAAGCTCTCCATTCCCCACCAAGCCTCAGACGGTAACCGGCGGACCGCGGCCCCAGCCGGTTCAACATCGTCCCTCACGTTAACGGTCCGAGCTGTCAACCAGCACGGCGCCTCCGACCAAAAGACTCGATAGCGGGACTGCCGGTGAACAAATGCGAAGCGCGCGACGGGCAACCGTTTTTCGTCGCGCGCTTCGCATTCGTCGTGGGGGCGTTTTGTCGCGAGGCGGTACAATACCCGCACCGCGACGGTCCCAGGGCGAACCCGACATGCGCGACCTCATCCTCGGCACCGCCGGGCACATCGATCACGGCAAAACATCGCTCGTGAAGGCTCTCACGGGAATCGACTGCGACCGGCTCCCCGAAGAAAAAGCCCGCGGCATTACCATCGACATCGGGTTCGCGCAC
>DASWYH010000645.1:0-4326 GCA_036405095.1 Gemmata sp.
AGGACACCGAACTGGACAAGCAGGTCGCCGAGGCGCTCGGGGACCCGCTCGTGCACCTGATTCGCAACGCGGCCGATCACGGCATCGAGCCGGCCGAGCGGCGCGCCGCCGGCGGCAAGGGCGACGCCGGCACCATCACGCTCCGGGCCGGGCGCGAGGGCAACGCCGTGTTCGTTGAGGTGCACGACGACGGCGCGGGCATCGACGCCGAGCGCGTGAAGGCCAAGGCGCTCGCGCTCGGCGTCGTCACCGAGGAGCAGGCGGCGGCGCTGGTGCCCGAACAGGCGCTGCAGCTGATTTTCGCCCCGGGGCTGAGCACCGCCGCCGCGGTCAGCGACCTGTCCGGGCGGGGCGTCGGGATGGACGTCGTCAAGAGTAACGTGGCGGCGCTCGGGGGCACCGTGGCCGTGTACTCCGAGGTGGGGCGCGGCACCCGCGTGCGGCTGTCGGTCCCGCTCACCCTCGCGGTCACCACGCTGGTCCTGGTGGAGGCCGACGGGCTCATGCTGGGGCTGCCCGTCGACTCGATTCAGGAAACGCTGAAGGTGGGTCCCGGTGAGTTCCGGGCGCTCGGCGGCGGCCGGGCCGTGGTCCTCCGGAACAGCATCGTGCCGGTGGCCGCGCTCGGCACCATCTTGGGCCTGGGGCCGGGCGCGCCGGACCGCGACCGCGTGCCGGTCGTCGTGCTGAACGTGGCCGGGGCTCGGCTGGGCGTCACCGCGGACGCGCTGCACGGCCAACAGGAGATCGTGCTCAAACCGGTGCCGCCCCAGCTCGGACGCGTTCCGGGGGTGGGCGGGGCGGCCATCATGGGCGACGGCACGATCGTGCTGGTCCTCGACCCTGGCGAACTGACCCGGCTCGCGTCGGGCCTGCACGGCACCCAGAGCCCCGCAACAACAACCGACAGCAGAGGCATGTGAAATGGCACCCGAGCACGCATCGGCTCCCGCAGCGTCGCACCGCTTGAGCACCGCCGAGGCGGCGGGGCTCGGGCGAGCGCCGGTCCCTGACCCCACGGCCCCCGGCGGGTGCGAGCCCCTCCTGGTCACGCTCACCGAGCCCACGGGGGCCGACGAGCTCTCCGCGCTCGTCGACACGCTGCGGGCGGCGGTGGGCGCCGGGCGCGGGGTCACGGTCGATTGTTCTGCGGTCACGTTCCTGGGGACCGGGGTCGCACAGGTCCTACTCGCACTCGAGCGCGCCTGCCGTTCGCGCGCGCGGCCGTACGCCCTTATTGGCGTGCCGGAGTCGGCCGACGGCCTGCTCCGGCTCGCCGGCCTTGAAACGGTGTTCGGCAGATGACCGGGGCTGAACCCAAACGGAGAACAAACGCATGAGTTCGTCAGACGCGCCGCAGTTGGGAGTGGTCCTCGCGGCGGTGTCCGCTCAGCTCGAGGACACCGCACGTCACATCGAAGAGTCCGTGGCCCGGGTGTGCACCAGCTTCGCCGGCATCGCGCGGCAGAGCAAGGAGGGGGCGGCGCGCGCGGCCCGTGCTGCCGTAACGGGCAACGCACAGACTACCGCCCGCACCACGATCGCGGCGCTGCTGTCGCGAATGGATCACGTGCAACGGGCCGCCGACGAAGCGGTCGCCACGCTGCACCGCCTGGAGGGCATTACGAGCCGCGTGAACAACATCCAGCAGACGCTCGTTAATGTGGACGCGGTCGCCTACGCGCTCCGCATCCTCGCCCTGAACGCGCGGATCGAGGCCGCGCACACCGGGCTGAAGGGCAAAGGCTTCGAGGTCGTCGCCAGCGAGACGGGGCGACAGGCGGAGCTCGTGGCCGCCGCCGCCAAGTCCGTCCGCGTCATGGTGGACGAGCTGTGGCAGGAGGTGCGCGAAGGGACCCAGCGGATGCGCGGGGCGCTCGTTCACGGCGGCACCGCGTCCGACCTGCGGCGAGCCGCGGGCGAGAGCCGCGAGGAGGGGGCGCGCGCGCTGGACGCCCTGGAGCGGGCGCAGGAGGAGATGCAGGCCGAGGTGCGGGCGGCGGCCGACGGGGCCGGCCGCCTGGCCGAGAACATCGAAGACGCGATGACCGCGCTCCAGTTTCAAGACGCCGTCAACCAACAGCTCGCCCACGCCGCCGCCGCCCTGGGCGAGGTGCGGAACGTGCTGGCGACCGGGGACCTGGACCAGACGGGGGCGCTGCTCGACCAGCTCCGCGCCCGCGCCACCATGCAGTCGGAGCGCCGCATCCTCGACCAGCTCGACCAGCAAGCTCAAGCAACCACGTGCGACTCCGCTCCGGGGTCGGTGGAACTCTTTTAGAGGTAATTCCGATGGCAAAGACCGCGCTCGTTGTCGACGACTCGCTGACGTTCCGGCAAATGGTCGCCCTGGCCCTGGCCGACGCGCAGTTCGCCGTTCTGGAGGCCGGCAACGGCCAGGAGGGGCTGGACCGGTTGGCCGGCACACGGGCCGACATCATCATTAGCGACGTCAACATGCCGGTGATGGACGGCCTCACGTTTGTGAAACATGTACGCGCGCTGCCACAGTTCAAGAGCACGCCCATTCTGATGTTGACCACCGAGTCGCAAGCCGAGATGAAACAGCGGGGCAAAGCGGCCGGGGCCACCGGTTGGATCGTGAAGCCGTTCAAGGCCGCGCAACTGGTGCAGGTCGTCCGCGACCTCCTCCCGTGACCGCCGCCGATCGAACGGGCGCGGACCGTCCGCGCCCGGTACCGAAAGCACGCCATTTTGGGTGAGACCATGTCCGCCGAGCTGGACCAGTTGCGAGCCACATTTCTCGACGAGGCGGGCGAGCACCTCTCCGCCCTTGAAACGGGGCTGCTCGCCGTGAGCGACGGCGCCCCGGACCCGGAGGTGCTGAACGGCATGTTCCGTGCGGCCCACTCGCTCAAGGGCGGGAGCGGTCTGTTCGAGCTCGAAGCCATTACGCGGCTGACGCACGCGACCGAGCAACTGCTGGACCGGCTGCGGAAAGGCGAGCTGCTCGTCACCCGGGCCTTGGTTGATCTGCTCCTCCGCGCGGTCGACGGAGCGGGCGGGCTGGTGGCCGCGGCGCGGGCGGGCGCGGTAGGGGCCGTGCCGGGCGCGCTCGTCTCCGAACTCAACGCGGCCGCCCGCGTGTCCCCGGTGGCGAGCGCGGTGGCGACCGGGGACACGCCGCTCGGCCCGGGCCGCTACCGTGTGACGCTCTCTCCCGGGGATAGCCTTCTAACGGAAGGGCCGGACCCGATCCTATTACTCCGCAACCTTTCCAGGCGAGGAACGGTACATTCGGTTGTGGCTGCCCTCGGGTCAATTCCCGACCTCGAAACGTTGGACGCGACGAGGAGTTATTTGAGTTGGGCGGTCGTGGTGGACACCGATCAACCGCAGAACGCGCTGGAGGACGTCTTTCAGTTTATCGGCGACGATAGCAGCGTTACCATCACGCCACTGCGCCCGCGTGATCCGGTCCCGTGTGCCGAAAACGGGGGGGCACCAGCCAACCAGCAGGAGATGACGGAGTACGAAACCGCATTCGGTCAACTGCTGAGCTGGGTCGCGACGCGTCTCTCCACCGCCATCGAACACCTTCAAACGCGTGCCGCACTTTGATCTATTGGTCAGCGCCGCGACCTCGGTCTGGAGTTCGTCGGTGGTGCGTTGGAACCGCTCCGCCTGGCCCCGGAGAGGCGTGCGGAGGTCGGCGTTCTCGGTTTGGAGCTCACGGACCAGCGCTTGGAGGGTGGCCACGCCGGTCGGCAGAGGGGCGCCGGCGGCCATGCCGGAGTGTGGGTCACGAAGTGCGGATGCGCCAACGGCGCGCTACGGTTCGGGCGCGAATACCGGGTGAAGCGTTGGGCCCACGAGTAGTCGATCCCGTCGAGGATCATGGCGAACGCGGCCGCGGTGAGCCCGAGCTTGTTCTGAGTGGGCGTGGGAAAGTGATACTTCCCGCGCTCGGGTCGCGGGCACCAGAGGCACCGCCCGTGGCGGCTCCAGTACAGGACCTTGAGGCGATGGGCGGCGGCGTTGGTGAAAATGAGCCGGTGGCCGTTCAAGGGGCGGCCCGAAGCGCGGATTGGAAGTGGCGGTGGAGCCCGGCGAACCCCAGGCGCAGGTCGACGGCCCGGACCGGAGCGAGGGGATGCTCAGCACGGGCGCGCCTCCACGGCACGCATGATGGCGGCGATCACCTCGGGTCGGGCGCCCACCGGGAACGGCAGGACGGTGCCCGAGGGACTCGCCACCTCAATCGGCGGTCCGGCGGGCGCGGTGGTGAGGCAGATGGGGACGAGCGTCGGGGTGACCGGATCAGGCGGCGTGGGGGCACTAGCGAAGGCGCGCCTCCACACATAG
>DASWYH010000646.1:0-2229 GCA_036405095.1 Gemmata sp.
TAGGTCGTTAGGCCGTTGTTCGCATTGGCATAAGTCAATGACGTACGGTTGCATTCCGGAGTCGGGGGCGGTGCGTGGCCGGGTTGTTCAGCATCTCCGAGCGGGAATCGCGGATCGCTCCGGATGTTCGGGTCGCGGTGCTCTTGGATTCGTCCGGCAATCGGTGCATCGCGCGCACCTGAGGACGGGGCGCTACGGCTCGCGAGAGAAGAAGCGCTAGCGATAAAGGGCCCTACCGTGGTGACGCGAAAGCGGCAGGTGAAAGGCCCCGAAAATGGAGATCAAGGACGTAATGAAGGCGATCAGCCCCTCCTCCGGTGCCTGATCGCTGGCGCAGTGGATGCCAGTGGAGTGCTATTCGGGTGCCAAAAATGAAACCGGGAAGGCTGTGTTGAGCGACGAGGAAAATCGAGTCAGCCGGCGCTCGGGACCGGAACGGATCCCGATCGGCTGTTCTCAACCTATTACCCTCGACCGGATGGCTTTCGGCATCGCGTGGCCCTTGTTGATGAGCGATCCGGCGTGCGGGACCGCCGTGCCGTCTGCCCCGGCTGATCCTCAAGGAGGTTCTGTCATGTCCGTTCTGCGAGGCTCGCGCGTTCTGGTGACCGGGGGCGCCGGGTTCCTGGGGCGGCACGTGTGCGCCGCGGTGCGGGCACACGGCCCGGCAGCGCTGGTCGCTCCGCGGAAAGCGGAGTACGACCTGACCAGGCAGGACCGGGTCCGCGCCCTGCTTCGGGACGCCCGCCCGGACGTCGTGATCCACCTGGCCGCCACGGTCGGCGGGATCGGGGCGAACCGGGAGAACCCCGGGCGGTACTTTTACGAAAATGCTGTGATGGGCATCCACCTCATGGAGGAGTCCCGCCTGGCCGGGGTGTCGAAGTTCGTTTGCGCCGGCACGATCTGCGCGTACCCGAAGTTCACCCCGGTTCCTTTTAAGGAGGACGACCTCTGGAGCGGTTACCCGGAGGAGACCAACGCGCCCTACGGGCTCGCCAAGAAGATGCTACTGGTCCAGGCCCAGGCGTACCGTCAGCAGTACGGCTTCAACGCGATCACGCTTCTACCGGTAAACCTGTACGGCCCGCACGACAACTTCGACCCCGAATCGAGCCACGTCATCCCGGCCCTGATCCGTAAAGCGGTCGAGGCGCGGGAGGCCGGGCGGTCGGCGATCGAGGTGTGGGGGGACGGGTCGGCGTCGCGCGAGTTCCTGTTCGTGCGTGACGCGGCCGAGGGGATTGTGCTTGCGGCGGAGCGGTACAACAGCGCGGAGCCGGTGAACCTCGGCAGTGGGCGCGAGATCACCATCCGCGACTTGGCCGGTGTGGTATGCGAGTTGTGCCGATTCTCAGGGGAGGTGCGGTGGGACAGCACCAAGCCCAACGGCCAGCCTCGGCGGTGCCTGGACACGGCCCGAGCGAAGAGGGAACTCGGGTTCACCGCCACGACCGACTTCCGCACCGGCCTGGCCGAAACCATCAACTGGTATGAAGGTCGCCACCTGGAGCGCTCCGCCCAGGCCCTGACCCTGCCAGAACCGGCGGGTGTGTCATGAGCGACGCGCAGCCCTTACGAATCTCGGTCGTGATCCCGTCGCTTAACCAGGCGCAGTTCTTGCGGCTGGCACTGGAGAGCGCCCTCGCCCAGGTCGGCGAGTTCGACCTTGAGGTTCTCGTCATCGACGGCGGGAGCACCGATGAGACGGTGGAACTGCTCCGGTCCTATAGTGACCGCGTTCGGTGGGTGAGCGAGCCCGACGGGGGGCAGTCGGACGCCCTCAACAAGGGGTTCCGGCTGGCGACCGGGGACGTGCTCGGCTGGCTCAACAGCGACGACCTGTACCAGCCCGGCGCGCTCGCCGCGGTAGCCAGTGCGTTCCGGGCCTTCCCCTCGGTCGAATGGGTCCACGGTCAGACCGAGGTAATCGATACCGCCGGCCGGGTCCGCCGCCGGTGGGTCACGGCGTACAAGCGGTGGTACTGCCGGCGGTACTCGTACCGGCGGCTCTTGACCGACAACTTCGTCCAACCCAACAGCGTGTTCTGGCGCCGGGGGCTGACCGAGCGGGTGGGGGGCGTCGACCCGGATCATCATGTGTCGATGGACTACGACCTGTGGCTGCGGTTCGCGCGGTCGAGCCCGCCACTGTACCTGGACGTACCGGTCGCGTGCTTCCGGTGGTACCCGACGAGCAAGAGCGGCTCCCGGTATCCGCAACAGTTC
>DASWYH010000647.1:0-3272 GCA_036405095.1 Gemmata sp.
GGGAGCGTGTCGCCCAGACCGAGCCCCTTCATGCGTTTCCAGCGCGCCTCACGGAGTTCGTCCCAGCCGGCGAGGTACTTCTTCCGGTACTTCGCCACGTCCTCTGCGGGCGCCTGAACCGGGAAGTGGGGCGCCGTGAACGCGACGAACTCGAGGAACGGCTTACCCGGGTGCTTCTCGAAGTGGCCGGTCAGTTGCTTGATCGCGTAGTCGGCGATCACGGTGCTGGAGTAGTAGCCCGCCTTCGGGTCGGCGGCGGGGAGCTGCTTGTCGTCTTCGGTGTGCTTCTTGGGCGCGAAGTGGCGGTCGTGGTCGTTGAGGCTGTACGAGTGCGTGAACCCGTTTTTGAGCGGCAGCCCGTCGATGTGCCACTTGCCCGAGTGGTAGGAGGTGTAACCGTGCGGCTGGATCAGCTCGGGCAGCAACTTCGCCCACGCCGGGCGGGTCCCCTGGCCGCCGCTCGGCACCCCCGGGACCGCATCGCGGCGGATCTGCTGCGCGTAGTAGCCCGTCAGGATCGAGCCGCGCGTCGGCCAGCACCGCGCGGTGTTGTAGAACCGCGTGAACCGCAGCCCGTTTTTCGCGAGCGCGTCGAGGTTGGGGGTGTCGATCTCGCCGCCGTAGCACCCGAGATCGGAAAAGCCCAGATCGTCCGCGAGGATCAGCAGCACGTTGGGCTTCTTGGGCACATCTTCGGCCGCACGAGCAACAGGGCCGAGCGCGGCGAGCGAAAGGAGAGCGAGTGCGGCGCGGGTCATCGGGGGCCGTCCGGCAAAGGTGTAAGGGCGGTCCCCCGAGCGTAACCCGCCGGGCCGCACGACTCAAGCGCCGGTCCACAGCCCGCGCAGTTTCTCCTTCTCGGGCACCCCGAGCGGGAACTTCTTGCTCAGCGGGTGGTCCGCGATGCCGGCCAGCTCGCGCAGCGCGAGGTGAACGTGTTCGGGCCGCACCTTGATGCCCGTGTTCTTGTCGAGCTTGAGCGAAGCCGGGGCGAGGGGCACCGCGAACTGTTTCGCGTCCGTCGCGCCGACCACGCGGTTGCCCTTGATCTCGCGCCCGAGGAACAGGGCCGAGCCGACCGACCAGTGGTCCTTCCCGTTGCCCGCGTTGTAGTCCGGCGTGCGGCCCATCTCGCTCTGGACCACCACCACGAGCTGTTCGCGGATCTTCAGCTCGCCGGCCCGGCGCATCAGGTACGCGATGCCCGCCAGGAACTCGGGGATCAGCTTCATCTGGTCGGCGTCGTTGTTGGCGTGGCTGTCGAACTGGCCGATGGTCAGGTTCGCCGACACGCACACCCCGGCCTTGAACGAGGCGAGCGCGATTTCGACCTGCTGCGAGAGCCGCTCTTTCGGGGCGGTCGCGGGGATGTACTGCGCCACCCGCTGGAGCGCCTTCGAGTTGGTTTGGGCCGCGTACAGCATGTTCTCGGCCCGCTCGGTGCGGGGCAACCGCGGCGCGCTCGCGGCCGTTTCGTTGGCGGTGCGGAGCGCTTCTTCGATGCGGTCGAGCGCGAATTGGTCGTGGTACGGAGCGCGCGCGTTGCCGTCCATCGCGTCCGCCAGCGCGATCTTCTTGAGCGACGGCAGGTACGGGACGCGCGACATCGCCACGAGGTTCCCGGTGGCCGAATAGTTGCCGAAGGTCAGGAACGCGAGCGGGCACCCCGGACCGCGGCACGCGGCAACGAGCGCCGCGAACGTCGGGAACTCGGTGCTGTCGAGTTTGCCCGTTGCCATGTAGCGGGCGCCGGGCGAGTGGTTGTTGACCGAATAATCGAGCCCGTTGAACGTGAGCAGCTCGTTCCCGAACTCGGCGTAAAAGTCCTCGTTGCACATCCCGCCTTTGGCGTGCGCCTTGTTGGGCGCGTACTTGTGCGCGCCCTTCGTGAGGATGTCGCCTTCCTTGAAGAGCCGGTTGATTCCGTTGACACCTTTCGGGTCCATCAGGTAGGTGGTGTCCCACCCGCCGGCCGCGTTGAACACGACGTAAAATGGACCCGGGTAAGGCGCGTCTTTTGGCCCCTCCGCAGCGCGGGCCGCTCGCCCGCGAAACGGCACCGCGAGGCCCAGACCGGCCAGCCCACACAGCTTGAGGAAGTCGCGTCGCATGTGAAGTCGCTCCGTGGTCCGTTCGTTCTGCGTGTCACCCGCCCGCAACGCGGGCACCCGGCACCGTTACGCCTTCCGCTTGCGCTTCTTGGCCGGCGCGTCCAGCTTCTTCAGCACCGCGACCGCCCGCGCGCGCACCTTGCTGGACGCATCGGTTTCGAGCGCGCGGAGCGCGGCGTGGGTGTCCGCGGACGTGTCGCCCGTGTCGCCCAGGGCGCGCACCGCGGCGACACGGATCCGCCAGCTCGGATCGGTCAGCGCCGCGCGGATGACCGGCACCAGATCGCCCCCGATCTTGCCGTAGACCGCGAGTACGGCCTCGCGCGCGTCCCCGGGTGGTGTACCGGTGAAGGTGCGGTACGCGAGCGCCAGTTCGGGGAGCGCCGCCGCAGCACCCGCACCGACCGCCGCGAGCCCGTCGATTGCGGCCCGCGCGACATAGAGCCGCCGGTCCGAGTCGCCCGCGTACCACTCCCCGGAGTTGGCCCGGCGCAGCGCGTCGCGGAACGCGGGCAGCACCTCGGCCCCGTGCGGGATCAGACCCGCGAGCAGTCTCAGGATAGGGGCGTGGCGCGGTTCCCGCGCCGGCTGACCGAGCGCTTCGGTCAGTTGCGGCACGAACGGCACGACCTCGGGGCCGAACGCCTCCAGGGCTCTGGAGAACCCGTCGAACGGGTCTTGCACCTGCTCGTCGAGGAACATCGTGATCAGGTCGGGCCCGGCGGACGCGGCCCCCGGCCCCAGCCCCCGGATGGCGCGGAGGACCGACGAGTGATCGGCAGCCGACAGCGGCTGTCGGAGCCGGGCGAGCAGCGCGGGGAGCGCCTGCACCGCCTGCGAACCGGCCGCTTGCAACCCTTCCAGCGCGGCTCCGGGGAGCGCGTTGAACCCGTTGGCCGGCACGGGGGAATCGAGGGCCGCGACCAGCACCGCGATCCCGTCACCACCGATCTTCCCGAGCGCCCGCCCGATTGCCGTGAGCGAGGCCGTTCCCGGTTTGAAGATCGCGATCAGGTCCGGGAGGAACGGCGCCGCGGCCGGGCCGATGTCGCCCAGAACCCCGGCCACGACGGGCGCCCAGTTCCCGTTCAGCCGGGTCCGGAACTCGTCCCGCACCTCCGGGGGGAGGGGCACGATTTTCGCCAGAGCGGTCAACAACTG
>DASWYH010000648.1:0-4848 GCA_036405095.1 Gemmata sp.
CCTCGGTGCCGAACGCCCCGGCGTTGTACACCGGGTAATCGAAACCGTTCGTCGCATTCACCGCGACCGGCCCCGGATACGATGTGCCATCGGCCGACGACGATACGAACTCAACGTCGGAGGCGGGGCGCGACCAGCCGCCGCCGTTCACCTTCTGCGCCGGCACCGTACCCACGGGCTTACCGGCGCGGTAGATCTGCGGGCGTCCGGCGGATTCGACCACGGCGATCGTGTTGGAGAGCCCGTCCGTCACGCCGCTAATCTTCACCGTGAAGTTCTTTTGAAGGATGCCCGGCTGACCCGCGTTGGACAGACCCGAAAAGGTCGCCACGCCCGTCACCGCTGCGTAGTCGGTCACCGCAACGATGTTCCAGGTGCCGGTCTGGGGGTCGCCGTCGAGGCGCTCCGAGTTCGCGGCCGACGGGCACTGGAAGATCTTGATCCGCTGCGCCGTGATCGGCAGGTTCGTGGACGCACCCCACGTCTGATTGATGTCGTAGTTCTTCCGCAAGTTGTCCTGTTCGATGTAGGCCAGCGCGGGAACGGTCCAGCTCACCCGCGGCAGGGAGGTCGTACCGGCCGGGCGGATGCTCGACGGGAACGTGCCGGCCGAGCTCTCGTGGTTGTGCAGTGCCAGCCCCACCTGTTTGAGGTTGTTCGAGCAGCTCATGCGGGCGGCGGCCTCGCGCACCTTCTGCACGGCGGGCAAGAGCAACCCGATCAGAATCGCGATGATCGCGATGACCACCAGCAGCTCGATCAGCGTAAACCCCCGGGGAGAACGGCTTTCGGTTCGGAACACAGGCAAACTCCTTGTCGTCTGGATGAAATCGGTGCCAAGGGCGGTGGTTGGAGTGAAGGGGGGAACGAGCGGAGCGTCAACAAAGGCACCTCGGCATCGAAGCGGATGCCCCCTCAACCGCACCCACTTCCGAAGCGTCCAGCGTGTCCGCGATGACGCCGTATTCAGCCGCCGGCAGTTGCCCCGCCAACAAGCGAAAGTACCGATCAAACAGCCCTTCAGTCATGGCTAAACTCCAAAACCCGACATCAGTAATTACTGTTGTCGTGTCGCTACTCTATCGGCTAAATTATCACTTAACAAGTGCTAATTGTGATAATTAATTTATAAACAGCAATAAACGAAGAAACGGCTTGTAGTTGCAACTACAAGCCGTTTCGGTTTGACCTCGGGAATACGGAGCTAAATCGTGTAATCAGGCTCGAAGATGCGGGCCGACTTCGGCGTCACGTAAACGATTTCGTTCTGTTTGAGTGCCAGAGCCCGATAACGATCCGGGGTGACGTCCACGTTGATCATCAGCCCGAAATCTTCGGCGAGCAACCGGACCTTCACGACCGAACCCGCCGGGTTGATGTGGACGATTTTCCCGAGCAGGCAGTTCCCGCTCTCGGCGGTGCGTGAGATGTCGAGTTCGTGTGGGCGCACGTAGGCGTCGGTGCGGCCGTCCGCGCTCGCGCCGAACAGGCGCGCGGGCAATTCAACGGTGCCCGTATCGCCGAGCAGCGCCCGCCCGCCCTCGACGCGCACCGGCAACTTGTTCACGTTCCCGAGGAAGTCGATCACGAACTCGTTCTTCGGGTGTTCGAACACCTCGATCGGCGTCCCGTCCTGCTCGATCCGGCCCTTATTCAGCACCACCACGCGGTCGGACACCTCGAACGCCTCTTCCTGGTCGTGCGTGACGAAGATGCTCGTGACGTGGAGCTCGTCGTGCAGCCTGCGGAGCCAGTCGCGCAACTCCGCCCGCACCTTCGCGTCCAGGGCGCCGAACGGCTCATCAAGGAGCAGCACTTTCGGCTCGGGCGCGAGCGCGCGAACCAGGGCGATCCGCTGCTTCTGGCCGCCGGAGAGGTTCGCCGGGTACAGTTCGGCCTTCTCTTCGAGCCGCACGAGGCGGAGCAGCTCGCGCACCCGGTCGCGCACCTTTTGCTCCGGCCATTTGCGCACGCGGAGCCCGAACGCGACGTTCTCGAAGACCGTCATGTGTCGGAACAGCGCGTAGTGCTGAAACACGAAGCCGACGTTGCGGTCGCGCGCGGACCGGCGGGTGATGTCGTCATCGCGGAACAGGACCGTGCCCGTGTCCGGCACGTCCAGCCCCGCGATCACGCGCAGGAGCGTCGTTTTGCCGGACCCGGACGGCCCCAGCAGCGCGACCAGTTCCCCGGCGGGGCACTCGACGCTCACGTTATCGAGCGCCACGAAGTCGCCGAACCGCTTGGTCACGTTCTGAGCTGAAATTGACATAGATTGCTTCGCAAGACGGGCTCACGCCAGGCCCCAAAGACGCAAAGGAAGACCAGGAAGGGCCAAGACTACGTCTTCCCTTCTGGGTCTTCCTTTGCGTCTTTGGGGCCTGGCGTGAGGTTCCTTTTCCCCTCAACCCACACTTTGAGCAGCAGCGTGACGACGGCGAGCATCGTCAGCACCGACGCGAGGGCGAACGCGGCCGGGCTGTTGAAGTCCTGAAAGAGCACTTCCACTTGCAGCGGCATCGTGCAGGTTTCGCCCGCGATGCGCCCGGACACCACGTAAACGGCCCCGAACTCGCCCATCGCACGGGCGTTGCACAGGATCACGCCGTACAGCAGGCCCCACTTGATGTTCGGCAGCGTGACGCGCCAGAAGATCTGCCGCCCGTTCGCGCCGAGGCTCAGGGCCGCGAGTTCCTCGTCCGGGCCGATCGCTTCCATGACCGGGATCAGCTCCCGCGCGACGAACGGTAGGGTCACGAACGTGGTCGCGAGAATCAGCCCCGGGACCGTGAACAGCACCTGGAACCCGTGCGCGCGGAGCCACGGTCCGAGCAACCCTTGTAGTCCGAACAGGAGCACAAACATCAGGCCCGCGACCACCGGCGACACGCTGAACGGGACATCGATCAGAGTCACGAGAAGCGTGCGCCCGGGGAACTTGAACCGCGTAATGGCCCACGCGGCAGCGACCCCGAACACGAGATTGAGCAGCACCGCACTCGGCGCGACCGTCAACGTCAGCAGCACCGAGTGACGGGTGTCCGCATCGCCGGTGAGGTTGCGCCAGTACGCCCCGACCCCGTCCGCGAGCGCCTCCGCGAACACGCTAATAACGGGGATCACGACCAGCACCGTCATCGCGAGCAGTGCGAGGGTCGTGAGCGTGATACGCACCCAGGCCGGGTCGGTGCGGCGCGGGGTCCGGGGCGATTGTGCCGGAAGGGCCATGAGTCACCCGCTCCATTTCCGCGAGCGGGCTTCGAGCCGGTTGATGAACACCAGCATCAGGAACGACGCGATCAGCAACACGGTTGCGATCGCCGTGGCTTCGCGGTAGGAGTTCGGGCGCCCCTCTTCGAGCCTGCTAACGATGAGAAACGCGGCGATCTCCGTCTTGTAGGGCATGTTTCCGGACACGAACACCACGCTGCCGTACTCGCCCAGCCCGCGCGCGAACGCGAGCGCGAAGCCGGTGAGCAACCCCGGCAGCAGTGCCGGAAACGTGACCCGGCGGAACGTTTGCCACCGGGACGCGCCCAACAGCCCGGCGGCCTCTTCGGCTTCGCCGTCGAGTGCGCCGAGCACCGGTTGCAGCGTCCGCACCACGAACGGGAACCCAATAAACACCAGCACCAGCACGATCGCGAGCCGGGAATAGGAGCCCTCGATCCCGAGCGGCACCAGGAACCGCCCGAGCCACCCGTTCGCAACGTAGAGGTTGGAAAACACGAGCCCGGCGACCGCCGTTGGCAGAGCAAACGGCAGATCAACGAGCGCATCGAAGACCCGCTTCCCGGGGAACTCATAGCGTACCAGCACCCAGGCGATGAGCAGCCCCAGCACCGCGCTGATGCACGCGGCCACAAAGGACGCTCCGAACGTGAGAGCGTACGCGGCCCGCGCGCGTTCGGTCCACACCGCGGCGCGGAACTGCTCCCAACTTAACTGCGTCGCGGTCACCGCGCACGCGCCCAACGGTATAATCACCAGCACGCCCAAATACAGAAGCGTGAAACTGATGCTCAACCGGTAACCGGGCAGGATTCGCGGGGTCGCCTGTGCCATTGCTCCTCGTTTTCGGTGTTTCGATGCGCCTTGGCAAGTTCAGTGATGATCTTTGTCACGTTAACGCCGCTTTTTGAGTTGTTTTATGCGTAAAACCACCGAATCTATCCTCGCCTCTTCGGGCCTTATTTTCACAGGCGATTTCGTACTTCATTGAACAAGTCGGGCCGCCCCTGGCCACTCCCGGCGATCCGTAATGTGGCACAAGAGGGGCAGATTTCGGCCTTGAGTGCATGGTTCAGAGTGCACCCGGAATCGTGCCTGCTTTAACCACGCCCTTACTCACCCTCACTCTCTGCTCCCTGCTCGGCACTCAACCCGTCGAACCGGCCACGATCCAGTTCGACTCGCTCACCGTGGAAGACGCCTGCCGACTCTCCGACGACGTGCGGATCGTGTTCGCCCTGCGCCCCCCCCCGCGGTCACGTGGGAGGTGAACGGGGCACTGCGCACCATCTGCGATCCAGCCGAATGGCACTTCCTGGGTGCCTAAGTTGAGCGGGTGAGACGTTTTCGGGCTTGGTCTCTGGGCGGTTTGAGCGGCCGGTAGGGCTCGGGTCGCCGTTCTCGCGCCCGGGGCTCGAACCGGTCCGGTCGATCGCGCACGGGGTACGTGGGCACCCGGCGCACGAGCGCCTGATACATGAACCCACCGACGCAGTCGCATTCTCTAACCGGAGGTAGCTCCCCGGTTTAGAGGCCACTGCCATCATCCGCATCCAATGCCTCAGCGAAGGGCCGCTTGCCCGCCACCGAGGCTGAACGACTCGATGCCCTGTTCCG
>DASWYH010000649.1:0-5277 GCA_036405095.1 Gemmata sp.
CACCATCTCCGCAACCGACGAGAAGAACAACCCGGCTGCGGCGGTGCTGTGGGCCGCGGTGGTGAACACCGGGGTCGCCCCCGGTGCGAGGGACCGCACGCTCCCGACGCACTTCCTCCTCGCGGGCGACGTGAAGGGACCGGACGAGCTGGAGTACGCCGACTTCCTCCTGACGGACCACCCGAAGGCGCGCGAGGCGCTCGACCTCGTGCTGGGCACGCAGGGCTGGCGCCGGTTCGCGGAACAGAGCCAGCTCCCGTTCGCCACGGTCCGGCAGTTGCCCGGCGTGAACTACACGCACTACGCCCAGGCCGGCAGCACCAACCCCGAGCTGACGCGGCTCATGGTTCAGAACGGGCAGCACGCGGTTCTGGCCGAACCGAGCGCGGTGCGCGACGCCCGGAAAATTGCCGAGACCTACTCCCCCCTCTACGAGAACGCGGTGCAGGCCGTTGCCCGGGCACAAACGGCCCTCGATGCGACCGAGGCCAAGAACCGCGACCTGAGCGCCATTCGGCACCTCCAGGATGCCGAGTCCGCGGCCCGGCGGGCCGCTGCGGAGCAGACGGCGCGAGCCGACTCGGCGCGTGCCCCGGTCCAGCGGTTCCGGTCCGCGGTGTGGTTCGGGGTGGCCGGGTTCGCGGCGCTGGCGCTCCTGTGCGGCGGGGTGTCGCTCGCACGGCCCCAAACGCGCCTCCCGCTCAGGGTGAGTACGGTCGGTTCGTTCGGCCTCGCGGCGTTCCTCTTCGTGGCCTCCGGTTGGGGGGGCGAAGCGCAAGGGACCGAGCAATCTTCGGGCACGGTTCCGGGTGCCCGTGTCATGGCGAAGGCCGCACCCAAAACGGAACCGTCCCCCCTTCCCCGTGTGGCGCACGGCGCGGAAAACGTCGACGGCGTCCTGGGCGCGGAGGTGGCCGCAGCCCCCGCTCCGGAGCCGAAGCAGGATACCAAGATGGCCCTGGGGGGTGGCGGGTTCGGCGGTGTGGGGGCCGCGCCGGCACCGCGCCTCCCGCTCATTACCCCGACCGAGCCGCGAGCACCGGCCCCGGCAGCGGGGATGAAATTCGCCCCGGTGCCAACCGGAACCGGAGCAAGTGCGGCGGCGGGGCCGCTCGCTCCGCCCCGCGCCCTCAAATCCGCTTTCGCGCCGGTGGCGCCCCGGGCGCCCGGGGAGGCCGAGTGGGTCACGGTTCGCCCCGATCGTGGCGCCGAGTCCGACCTCGCGCGTGGCGGTGCGATGGGCGCCCATACTTTTGGTGGCGCGGCGAAGCGGTTGAGCGGCGACGACCGCGTTGCGGCGCTGCGGAAAGCGACCGCGGACGCGACCCGGTTCGCGCACGAGCGCCAGCGGAGCCTCAACGAGCAGCTGGAAACGCAGTACGCCGGGCGCGGCGTGGTCAAGGTCGTCGTGCCGGAATACGCCGGCCCGATGAACTTGACCGACACGCAACCGACCCCGGCGAAGATCGAGGCCCTCGCGCTCCAGCAGATCCGCGGGACCGTGAACCCGCTCCCGCCGCTCGTGGTGCGCGAGTACGCGAACCCGCGGCCGGCGCCCGAACCGCTGCCCGACGCGCCGGAAGCGCCGGACACGATCCTCTGGCAACCGGTGCTTGTGGTTCCCGCGAACGGCAAAGCGGTCGTGACCTTCGCGCTCGGGAACGCGCCGGGCGGCTACCGCGTGGTGGTCGCGGGGCACACGGCGGACGGGCGCCTTGGCGAAGCGCGCACCGTGATCGCTGTTGCGCCCGCACAAACGGTTGTTCCCGTCGCCCCGGTTCCGCCGGGGGCGCCCGTGGTGCCGGCTCCACAGCCCAGACCGTGACGCTTCTCGCTTCTTCCTTCTCAACGACCCGCCGGGCTGAGCGCAACGCCCCGAGCGGGTCGATTCTTTTTCTGGGAAGAACGCAGGAGGAGCAGCGCCATGAGTTTTCGCGCGTTCGGGTTGGCGGTTGCGGTGTGCGTGGGCGTTCCGGCGAGCGGGTCCGCACAGCAGGTCTTTCTCGCGGGCCGAACCACCCACCACGGTTACCCGTATGGGCCGCGGGTCGCGCCGCCGTGGAGCTACCCGGGGCTGTACGGCGGGCCGTTCGTCGGCTACCCATCGTTCCCGCGCTACGGCAGCCCCTTTGTGAACTACGATCCGCTCGGGCCGAACATCGGGGTGTATTCCGGTTTCGGTTACGGCGGGTTGGGTTACGGGTACGGCTACCCGGGCATCGGCTACGGGTACGGTTACCCGGGCCTCTATCGCTTCCCGGGGCGCATCGGGAACCAGTGGTCGAACGGGCTGAGCGCCTACGGTCCGCCGGTTCCCGTGTACGGCCCGATCCCGGGCGTGTTCGGTAACAACGACCTGGTGCGCAACTACCGCGCGGCGCCGGGGATCGCGGGGTACGGGTGGATCGGGATTTACGCCGCGTCGCCGCGCCCGCGCCACCCGAACGTGTCCGTTCGGCCGACAGTCGAGTGCGTGCCGGCGCTGCCGGCGGGCGCGGTCCCGGCGACGCCGGCGCGTTCGGGCGGAACCCTGTTTCTGTCGGTGAAGGTGCCGCAACCGGCCGCCGAGGTGCTGGTGGACGGTAAGAAGACCGCGCAGACCGGCACCGACCGCATCTTCGAGTCACCGCCGCTGGAAGCCGGGCAAGCGTACAAGTACGTGGTGACGGCGCGCTGGATCGAGCGCGGGCAAACGGTGGAGGTGTCGCGCGAGGTGACCGGCACACCGGGCGAAGTGGTCCGCGTGGACTTCGGCACCGGAAAGTGAGAACGACCGGTCAGCGGTCGTATGAATTCCGTGGGGCCGGCGCGCTGTGACGAGTCGGCCCCACGGAATTTGTGTATCCGGGCACGATCACCGCGGGCGGAACCCTCCGGCCGGTCGGACGGTCGGCGCGGGGCGCGGGGCGTACCCGGCGTTTTGGGCCGTCGGCACCAGCGGTTCGATGCGGATGTCATCGAGATACGCGACCCCGGCCCCGGTGAGCGCCACGGTGAGCGAGAGGCGGCCCGACGCGGGCACCCGCCGATAGAGTCGGAACTGCTTCCACTTTCCCTGGGTGTTCATCAGCCGCACCGCGAGCGGCTCACCACCCACATCGTCGTAGAACAGCACACCGTCAGAGGTCAGGGTGATCGGTTCGGGGATCTTGATCCACGCGCTGACGCGAACCAGGCTCCCCGGGGGCAGCGCGACCGACGGGCTTTCGACCGCGAGGAAGGTGCGTTCGAGCGCACGGGTGCTCTGGTTCACCGGTTTGCCATCGGGCGCGACGTCACCGCGCCGGCGCACCTCCAGTTTCAGCACCCCGCGCCCGAGTTCGGGCGCGGGCGGCTCGTACCCGTCGTCGGGCCGCGCGATCGGGCGGCCCGGGGTGAACATTTTCGGCCCCTGGTACTCCGGCTTCTTCGGCAAAATCTTGTCCGCCAGCTTGTCCGACGTGACCACGCCCGCGGCCACGTTGACGCGGTCGATGGTGCCGAACCGGGCGACCCACCCCGGGACCGAGTTCACCGGGTAGCCGTCCTTCGGGATCGCGCCGCCGACCGGCTCGAAGGCGCCGCCGGGGAGCACCGATTCCCCGACCCGGCACGCTTGAATTTCGCGGAACAGCTCCCAGTGCTTCGGCAGGCTGTAGTAGCTCACCGCGAACGGGCTGGCGCTGGGCACGTCGAGCGTGGCGACGGCCCGGTCCCAGTGGTCCCGCATGACGACGCGCAACGGCCGCAGCGCCCGGTGCGCGTCGGCGAACGCCTGCGCGTACAGCTCCGCCGCGAAGTTCTGCTGGGCCGACTTGTGGAACTGGGCCGCCTGCTTGAACAGCGCGTCCGCGTCGCGGGACGGCACGCCCATCTCCGTGAGCCGCGTGTGGATCGCGAGCGTCTTGTCGTACTCCTCCGCGGCCAGGTCCATGGCCCACCGCGCGGACACCCGCCCGTACTTGCGGTTGTAGTCCTGCCACCACACGAGCAGCCCGTTCTGGCTCAGGTCGTTGGTGAACACGATCGGGGTCACGAGGTCGAACTCCCGGATGGTGAGTTCGGTGCCGCCGGTCACCTTTCTCGTGTCGTTCCGCAGGCACTCGACCCCGGCCGGGGAGATGCGCCACGGGTCCGCCCCGTCGGCGATCAGCGGCACCGTGACCGTGAGCGCGTTGACCGCGCCCTGTTCGGGCACGTACTGGTCGCCGGGGCCGAGCCAGATGGGCAGCAGCAGCGCGCCGCGGCTCCCGCGGATGACCGCCGCCATGACGTTCGGGTGGTTGGTGGCGAGCCACTGCGGGCGCTCGGTTCGGGGGGCCATGAGGATCGGGGCCAGCATCGCGAGTTCGGAATTGAGGATCGCCATGCCCTGGAGCCGGCCGCGCCCGTGGTGGCTGTCGGCGAGGAACCGGTCGGACCAGAACCCCAGCCCGCGGCACCCGCACGCCACGCTGATGTAGGTGAGCAACCGGACCTGTTCCGGGTGCGGCCCGATGGGGTCCACGAACTTGTCCCCGGGGCGCACCCCGGCGACGTTCTCGACGTACCAATCGGGCGCGTGGTTCTGGACCCACGTCCAGAACACGGCCCGGCTCGACCCGAGGTCTTTGCGCTGGGTCATCCACCCGCGGTAGCTGTCCATGTCGAGGCTGGTGAACAGCGGCCACCGGTGCGCGCCGACGGCGTCGAGGAACGCCGAGTACCCCTGGAACCCGTCCCACACGTCGGCGCTGAACGGGCGCTTCGGGTCGCGCAGCCGAACGTAGTCGCGGGTGCGCTCGACCGCCGCGGTCTGTTCCTTCATGCGCCCGCCGCCGAGGTCGTAGAACAGCACGTCGGTGTCGGCGAACTTGCGGTAGTAGCCGTCGAGCGCGGCGGCCTCGGCGGTGCTGTTGGTGCCGCTCCCGGCGGGCAGCGCGACCGGCGCCGAGGGGACCACCAGCCAGCCCTCGCGGTTCGCGTCCTCCAACACGTCCTGAGGCACGTCGGCCGTCACCCACAGGGCATCAAAGCCCGCTTGCCGGAGCACGTGGAGCGGGGTGCCGGTGTGGCGCACCGCGCGAAAGAAGAACGCCTTGTTGTCCACGAACAGTTGCCCGCCCTCTTGCCGCGCGACCCGGCCCCGCCCCCCGCGGCCCGGCACCCCTGTTTTGGGCTTGGCAACCGGAACCCCCGGGGCCGCACCGGCCCCCTCGGGCGGCTTCACCGGGCCGATGTCGCGGTCGTCGACCCAGATGTCCGCGGTGCCCGGTCCGGTGTACATGTTGAGCACGAGCCGGTCGATGTCCGCGCCGG
>DASWYH010000650.1:0-1704 GCA_036405095.1 Gemmata sp.
CTGGTGGCTCGTCGCGATCGCGGTGACCGTCCCCCCAACCGGCGCCCGCCCGCCGGTCGCCGCACCGAATGCCCCCCCCGCAACGGATACCGCGCTGCCCGGCGGCGCCGTCGCGCGCCTGGGGCAGACCCGGTTGCGGCACGCCGACCGCCCGACATGCGTCGCGTTCGCGCCCGACGGCAAGACCTTCGTGACCGGGAGCCAAGACGGAACCGTGCGCGCGTGGTCGGTGGCGTCCGGTGAACTGGTCCGCATGACACAGAAGCCCCGGCAGGGCATCACCGCGCTCCGCTACACGCACCTCGGGGCGCGGCTCGCGGTCCACTACCCTACCGAGAACGTCATCCGGTTCCTCGATCCCGAAACCCTTCAAGAAACGGGAGCCGTTCCGCTTACCAACCGGCACCGGTTCGCGTTCAGCCCGGACGGCACGTGGCTCGCCGCCTCCGACACGGCCGGCAACTTGGTCGTCACCGAGGTCGCACCCGACCTCCCGAAACTGGAACTGTCGCAAGCGGACGTGTTCGACTTCCGCCCCGACGGGAAGGCCCTCGCGATCGGTTCCACGAAGGGGACGGTCGCGGTCCACCTCGTCACCGGCGGCAAACCGACGTTCAAGCTCACGAACGCGGGCGCGGTGCGCGGGCTCGCGTTCAGCCCGGACGGGAAACGGCTCGCGGTCGGTGCCCAGAGTCCCGAAGGCACCGACACCGTGCGCGTCTACGCCACCGGGTCCGATAAGCCGGTCGCCGAGATCGCCGGCATGAGCCTCCCGCATTCGTGGCTCGGGAGCGACACGCTCGCCGTCGGAAACGGTTCCGATGTGGGCGTCTACAATCTCACGAATAAAGAATTTACCGGTCGTGTGAACGGATCCACCGGGGCGTTCGCGGTGGCGCCCGACGGCGGGAAGGTGGTTGCCACCGGCACCGCCGGCCTGCGCGTGCGGCTCTGGGATCTCCGGACCGGCAAGCAGTTGCACGCCGAGAACGAGACGTTCCCCGAACCCGCGCTGCTGGTCGGCACCGCGGGCGCCCAATCGCTGTTCCTCCTCGCGGGCGAGTCCGCGTACCTGTGGCCGATCGGGGCGCCCGGCGCGAAGCCCGTGGGGGCGCTCCCCGGGCGCGCGGTGTCCGCCGCCGCCGCGCGCGACGCACTCGTCGTCGGCACGCCCGACGCGGTGTGCCTCTACACCCACTTCGACCCACTCAAACCGCTCCCGGTGAAGCCCCACCGCACCTTCCCGAAGAGCGCGCGGACCAAGATCGTCACCATCACGCCCGACGGGAACCGCATCGCGTGGGCCGAAGAGAGCGGAACGGTGTTCGTTACCGATAGTGCGGGCAAGCACCGGACCCAACTGCCCGCCGTGACGGCCTCGGTGCTCGCGCTCCAGTTCAGCCCCGATGGCACCAAACTCGCGCAGTTCGGGCGCGACGGGTTCCTCCGGCTCTGGTCGGTGGGCGGCGAAGGGGCCGCCCCCGGCGAGCTCTGGAAGGTGCGGTTGGGGCGCGGGCAGCGCGCCACGATCGCGTTCAGCCCCAACGGGCAACTGATCGCCGCCGCGTCGCTCGCGCAGGTGCCGGTGTTCCACGTCGCGGACGGGACCGAGGTGTTCAAAGTCGACCGGTACAGCGACCAGGGGCTCGCGCAGCACGCGGTGTTCAGCCCGGACAGCCGGCTCCTGGTCTTCGGGTCGAGCAC